>CAMUZQ010000013.1 GCA_947165275.1 uncultured Lachnospiraceae bacterium
TGGGCAGGTGTGATCTTCACTACGCCGGTACCGAACTCCATATCCACATAATCATCCGCCACTACAGGCATTTCACGGTTCATTATGGGAAGCAGGACCTTCTTTCCTATCAGTCCCGTATATCTCTCATCCGCCGGATTTACGGCAACAGCGGTATCACCGAGCATAGTCTCGGGACGTGTTGTAGCGAAGGTGAGATAATCATCCGTGCCTTTTATCGGATATTTTATATGCCAGAGATGGCTGGCCTGATTCTGATACTCAACCTCTGCATCGGATATTGTCGTCTGACATACCGGGCACCAGTTTATCATCTTATGCCCCTTATATATCAGTCCCTTGTCGTATAATCTGACGAAGACCTCATTGACCGCCCTGTTACAGCCTTCATCCATCGTGAATCTCTCCCTGTCCCAGTCACAGGATGAGCCCAGCTTTCTTAACTGGCTTGTGATCCTTCCGCCGTATTCCTTCTTCCATTCCCAGCATTTTTCGAGAAACTTCTCACGGCCGAGATCCTCCTTGGTGATGCCCTGCTCTTTAAGAGTATTGATTATACGGACCTCGGTAGCTATGCTCGCATGATCCGTTCCCGGCTGCCAGAGCGCATTATATCCCTGCATTCTCTTGAACCTGGTAAGGATATCCTGCATCGTATTATCAAGGGCATGTCCCATATGAAGCTGTCCCGTGATATTGGGCGGGGGCATCACTATGGTAAAAGGTTTCTTCGACCTGTCTGCCTCGGCGTGGAAATATTTTTTATCTACCCATTTCTGATAGAGGCTTTCCTCTATACCCTTGGGATCGTAGGTTTTCGCAAGTTCTCTGCTCATGTTTACACACTTCTCCCATTTTTTTACATAATTGGCTAAATTATAAAATTATGTTGACTGCTAGTCAAGAGAACAACCGGCAATTTAGAAAAAAACCTTATCAGACAGCATCCACACGGCCAGATTGGCCCCCGAATGCATCAGACACGGAACGCATATCCTGTGATCGCGGTAATAAAAAAAGCAAAAGATCATTCCCATGATAAAAGCATATATTCCCTGTATCATATTCATATGATATGCTCCGAAGATCAGCGACGAGATAACCGCTGCTGAGACAAAGCCTGTTTGGGAATATATCCTGTTATACAAAAAGAACCTGAATATGAGCTCCTCCAGTACCGGCGCCGCTATACAGAAGATCAGTACCCCTGAGATTATGTCAACCGCAAAGGTCTGTTCTGCAAAATGCTCCTTATAATATGGAAAAATATTGACAAGCGGGCTGTTTAATATGACAAGATTAAAGAAAAGACCGCTGACAGCGCCTGCTGCAGAATATCCCGCCAGTCTGGCAGCCTCCGAAAAAATTTTTTTCATTCATTCCTTTTCCATAAATTGAACACGGATTGAACACATTTTACCTTTATAATAAGGTCATAGTTTAAGGAAAGACAATTCCAAAAACTATTTCTCCCCCAATTAACTCTCCAGGAAGCGGTCTCCCCAAGACCGCTTCCACTTTTTTCATCTTAAACTTTCAATCTTTCAGGCAAAAGAAAATGCAGGAGATGGGACTTGAACCCACACGGCCTTGCGGTCACAGGCACCTGAAGCCTGCGCGTCTGCCAATTCCGCCACTCCTGCATTTGTGCACCAGTAACTGATGCACTTATGGATTATATCACATTTTCTGTTATCGCACTACACGAAATTTTTAATAAATATGATCCGCCTTATCAGATCTTTGATTTTGCAAGTTCCGCAAGATCCTTGAATCCTTCAGCGTCATTTACAGCGATCTCGGCGAGCATCTTGCGGTTGATATCAACACCTGCAACCTTCAGCCCGTGCATAAGTCTGCTGTAAGTGGTGCCATTAAGCCTTGCTGCCGCATTGATACGAGCGATCCAAAGCTTCCTGAAATCTCTCTTTCTCTGCTTCCTTCCGGTGAATGCAGAAGTAAGCGCACGCATCACAGACTGCTTTGCCACTCTGTACTGCTTTGATCTTGCTCCCCTGTATCCCTTGGCAAGCTTAAGTACTCTGTTATGTTTTCTTTTAGCGGTCATTCCGCCCTTTATCCTGGCCATATCTACTCCCTTCTCTATAAACGCCTTATGATCACGCTTTTGATCAGATATAAGGTAATATCTTCTTCATGTTCTTCTCATTTGAAGCATCAACCAATGCTGACTTTCTAAGGTTCCTGATAGTTTTCGGAGCCTTCTTTGTGAGAATATGGCGCTTATATGCCTTGTTCCTCTTAAGCTTCCCGCTTCCGGTGAGCTTGAAGCGTTTTGCTGCCGATCTGTTTGTTTTCATCTTTGGCATTTTTCTTTCCTCCTTATTTTTTCTCTGCCAGGGTGATCGTCATGGTCCGGCCCTCGATCTTCGGTGCCTTGTCCACGACTGCCACATCGCTCAAAGCTTCGGCAAAATCATCCAGAATATACCTGCTGTCATTCATACGAGCCATCTCCCTGCCCCGAAATCTCAGGGTGACCTTCACGCGGTTTCCCTTGGCGAGGAACTTTCGCGCTGCGCTCATCTTTGTGTTGAGATCATTCCTGTCTATATTCGGAGTCATCCTTATCTCCTTGATCTCAACTATCTTCTGTTTTTTTCTTGCGTCCTTTTCCTTGCGGATCTGCTCGTATTTAAACTTGCCGTAATCAACGATCTTGCAAACCGGAGGATTTGCATTCGGAGCTATCTTTACCAGGTCAAGTTCCGCTTCCTCTGCAGCCTTAAGAGCTTCCGATACAGACATAACCCCAAGCTGCTCTCCATCAGCTCCAATGACACGCACTTCTCTGTCACGTATCTGCTCATTAATAAAATAATCGTTGTTAATAGTAATACCTCCTGTTACATAAGAAAAAAGACTGCGCAAAAACACAGTCCTTCACTAAGTCCATGATAAAATGAACGCCTGACAGCTGGTAAAAACCGCCTCAGGGTGAGAGCTGCGCTCTGCTTGATAACTAAGATAAAATACTACGTAAACACAGCTTTGTCAATACTTGTTCACGGATTTTTTCATAAGAGCAACGAAATCCCTGGCCGGAAGCGTCCTGGAATAAAAATATCCCTGAAGATAATCACATCCCATTACCGAAAGACGTCTCGCCATATCCTTTGTCTCAACACCTACAAGGACTATCTTAAGCTTCTGATTCCTGAACATCTCTATCACATCCGGCAGAAGCATCGAATCCTTCTCGAAATATGAAATAACAAGTGTTCTGTCTATCTTCACCATGCTTATGGGCAGCTTCATGATATTCTCAAGACTCGAATATCCGCTTCCGTATCCGTTCAGAGCAAACTCGGCTCCCACCGCTGCGAGCTTTTTCATATTACTCTCGGCTATTCCGTCCTTATCCGTATCTATGACCTCGGCTATATCAAAGCTGATCTTCTCCATCGAGACGCCGTTTTTATCTGATATCCCTATGAATTCCTCAGCCATGCCCTCCTGCATCAGCTGCATGACGGACAGATTTACGCTTATCCTGCCCACTCCGTACATATCAGGCTCCTGTTCCTTGATGAACTCACAGGTCTTTTCGAATATATGCCTTCCAAGCGAGATGATGCTCCCGTTCTTCTCCGCTTCGGCTATGAATTCCCTCGGAGGGATAAAACCGACATTCCTGTCGAATATCCTGGCAAGCACCTCGACACGCTCCATCTTCTCTGTGATCGGTGAGAAGATCGGCATGAAATATATCTGGACGCTCTTCTTCTCGATGGATTTTTCAAGGGCGATCTCTATGTCATTTCTCCTCTTGCTGCTTGTTATGAGCTCCTCGTCTACTATGATATTGCCCTTAAGTCCGGAATCAACACTTTTAAGAGCATAATCAAGGATGCTCTGGGTACGTTTGATGTTATTATCAAGCATTTCATAGGGAAGCACTATAAACACGACCGAAAAACGGATATGCTCACCGTCGATCACAAAGCCCGAATCGAGACGCTTCCTGCCGGACTCCATTGATTTATTCACATCATATTTTACCGGAGTGAGAACTATGTATGTATCCTCACTGTATCTGAATATATGCTCATCGGAGTAACTCTTCCTTACATATTCTATGGCCTGCTTCAGCGCCCTGCAGGCCTTGTCCTCACCGAATACCGTCTTGACCGATCTGTAATTATCCAGACATATCACCATAAAGGTGTACTCGCTTCCGCTGCCTGTCAGCTCCTTAAGATATTCGGCATAGCCGTCCCGGTTGAAAAGTCCGGTTTCCTTATCCACATAAAGATCCGGGTTCTGCAATGAAAGATACATTATACACATTGCATAGGCCGAAAAGGCGTTGGTGAGCAGCACCCACGGGAAAAAGAAAGCCTGAAGTACCGCTCCCACGGCCAGCAGGACCATAAGTATCACTATACTGTACAAATGCATTTTGGAGATATGCGATCTGTAAACCACCACATAGACTATGGCAAGGATCAGATAAAAGGTATTCAGTATATAATTTGTAAGAAATGTGGGACCATGCATATACCCCTTTACACTGTCGAAGTAATACAGGGCTCCCGTATACGGAGTTGCGATAGCCATTATGACCATGATCAGATACGGCACGCAATATACGCCGAAAAGAGGCGTCTTTACGACATCAAGCTGATCCGTGATCGAAAGGATATAAATAAAAAGCAAAAGCACATCCGTAGCCAATGCCAGAAAATATATCACATTTACGACATGTATGAGCTCCAGAGGAATAGCCTTCCAGTAGGTATCCAAAAGTCCGGAAACCATATCCATTGCCGTGCATATGCAGCCTGCACCCATGGCAAGTATGAAGTACCTGTTCTTCTTGGTCGGCAGATGCCTTTTGGCAAAATAGAACACAAGAAGCAGTACCTCAAATGCCAGCGCTGATAGCTCGAAATCAAAATTCCACTTCATACTTCAGATTAAAAGTTGAAATATCAAACCTGACCGTGACAGTTCTTATACTTCTTTCCGCTTCCGCAGGGACAGGGCTCATTCCGTCCGATCTTCCTTCCCTCACGGACAAAGGTATGGCTCTTCTTCTGATCCTTTATGAGCCTCTCCTGCTCCTCCTTTGAATATATATCATTCCATTCGGAAAGGCCGTAAAGCCAGTCGGCCTTAGCATCCACCATGTTGCGGAAAAGCTTTTCCTTATCAAATCCCAGGGAAACCTCAGTCTCCTCCGTCATCTCTTCAAGATCATTTGCAACCTTCAGCGAATCGTTTATTCCGTCGAGGAAGCCTGTCATATACATTATTGAAATGCCGTATTTCTCTGCAAGCTCGGACACGGTGCCTCTCACCTCTGTATCCGGATCCTTCAGAAGCTCCGCATATATAGCCTTCTCCTTAAGAAAATAATCCTGCCAGAGTCTCTGCAGGTCACCCTTATTAGCTGTAGCGCTGTACGCCATGTCGCGCCAGTCATTTATTAAACTCATATATTCCTCCTGTTTACCTTATTTCCGCCCGCCGAAGGCGTGGCATAATGGGATGCACCCATGCCAGTGCTCATATCCCCTGTGTTGCCGATACGACAGTCATATTGTAATAATAACTCAAATCAGTCCGGAATTAAAGCTGTGATATTTTTTCTCCGCTTCTGGCGATACCGGTTATGTCCGGATCGGCTGTCATCGAATAGTTTGTATGATAGATAACATATCCCGGAACTGCCCTCGCAGGCTTTTTTACATTTTTTATAAGTGTGTAATCAATATCGACCTTACCCTGCTCCCGTCCTGTGCTGTAGTAGGCAGCCAGCCTGCCCGCCTCATTGAAGGAGGAATCCGGCACAGACATGGGATCCTCTCTTCCCACCACAAGCAGCACATGTGATCCCGGATAGGTCTTCGAATGAAACCACCAGTCATTTCCATGTCCCATCCCGAAGGTCAGCTCATCATTCTGGATATTATTCTTACCCACATATACGTCATAGCCGTCCGAGGTGATATAATGCACAGGCTCGCTCTTTTTCGCCGCCTTGCGGTTCTTCGTATTCACGGGATTCTTTTTTATATACCCCGTTCTCTTTAATTCCTCCGAGATAAGGAGCAGATCCTCTTCAGACTCCGCTGTCTCAAAGGATGCCTCTATGCTCTTCAGATGGGCAAGCTGTATCCGGCTTTCCTCAGCCTGCTCCATGGCGGCCTTTCTCGTCCTTTTAAGCTTCTCGAATCTTGAAAAGTATTTATTTGCATTTTCATGAACGGTAAGCATGGGATCGAGGGGAACCCTTATATCCTTTCCGTCATAAAAGTTCACTGTATCGAAATGATCCGAGCCGTCCTTTACATCATACCCATAGGTATTTATCAGCTCCGCATATATCCTGTACCTGTCCATCTTATCGGTATCCTTTATCTGGCCCAGCTGGATATCATATTTTTTTGCGGTACGCTCTATCGCATTTGATACGATCCTCCTCAGATCCGAGGATCTCTGCCTCAAATGGTTATATGCGCTTCTTTCAGAATAAAAACGCTCTATTACCTCTGATACGGAATCATACCCCCTCCTTTCAAGGTCTGAATACATGGTAAGGGGTATAGGCGCGAATTCTCTGGGAGCACCGTTTTCATAGACTATCTCGGGAGCAAAACGGCCGTGTTTCATATCATCTGTAAGCCTGATGAAATTATCGTAAAGCTTTTTCAGATCGGACTCCGTGACTGAGGAGGCGCTGTCATTGCCGTCTATCCCGGATCTGAAGCAGAGCTCGGAGGCCGTTACCGGCGAAAAGCCTGTATATGTCCCGTACAGCGCCTTGATCACATTCACGGGTCTTCCGAGGATGTGGTTCCTGAAAAAATCAAAATCCCTTTCGGTAAAAGGATCTGCCTTGTCCTGGGTTTCCGGGATGAAATACCTTTCTCCGGGAAGTACCGTCCTCACCGAGCTCATGGAGGGAGGCACACGCTTAATGGAATCAATGATCGTATCGTCCTCATTCGCAAATATGATATTACTGTATTTTCCCATGAGCTCGACGATAAGCTTTTTCCGGACAAGATCACCGAGCTCATTCCTGTGCTCAGCGTGGATTACGATGATACGCTCCAGTGACGGCTGCTCTACAGAGAGGATCCTGCCTCCCTGCAGATGCTTTCGCAAAAGCATCGTAAAAGCAGGCGCCTGCACAGGCGCTGTAAGGCTTCTGTCCGTCAGGCAGATAAAGGGCATTGAAGCGCTTGCGGAAATAAGAAGGCGCTTCATCCCGTGCTCCCTTGTCTTTACGGTGACAAGAAGCTCCCCCTGCTCCGGCTCCGATATTTTAGATATATATCCTTCTGCAAGAAGCTGTCGCAGCTCACAGGCTGCGGCACATACAGTAACTCCGTCAAATGCCATTATGTACCAGCCTATCTTTTTGACTTATCGTATGCTTCACCTAAAGCCCTGGGGGCCTGTGAATTCCCCGCAAGGAATATCAGAAGGACCAGGGTGAGCACATAGGGAAGGATCATGACAAGGTCGGAATATGCACTTGGCAGTCCGAGCGCCTGAACGATCTGGTAACCCGCCGACCTTGCAAATCCGAAAATAAGGCAGGCCGCCAGGGTCGGCATTATCTTCCACCCTCCGAAGATGAGCGCCGCTATTGCCAGATATCCGAATCCCATATAAACAGAGCTCGAGAACTTGGCCGTTATCGAATAAGTAAAGCATATGCCCGCAAGACCGGACAGAGCCCCCGACATCATGACAGCGAAATAGCGTATCCTGATAACGTCGATACCGGCCGCATCGACTGCCGCGGGATTATCTCCAGCCGCGCGAAGATGGAGTCCGAAGGATGTCTTATAAAGAATATACCAGGTTATGACCGCAAGGATCACGATTATGATCTCAAACATGTATATATTGGTAAAGAAAGCGCCAAGGACAGGGATCTCCGAAAGCCCCGGTATGCTGAATCTGTCCATTATCCCCAGCATAAATCCGTCGGAGGCCTCCCCGAATACGTTCTTATTGATGACCTTGGTAAAAAATGCAGTCAGTGCCATTGCAAGGATATTTATCACAATACCGCTTATCACCATATCCGCCTTGAAATAATTACACAATAACGCGTGAAGAAGGGAAAAAAGCATCCCTCCCAGCATAGCGGAGATAAGGGCCAGATATACCGGCACAGGTGAATCAGCTCCGAAATACCCGGCAAGGGAGACGGCCACGACTGATCCGGTAAAAGCGCCAAAGCCCTGCAGTCCTTCAAGGGCAAGATTGGTCACACCGCTCCTCTCCGAATAGATCCCTCCTACAGCCATGATAAAGAGAGGAAGGGCAAATATCATTCCATTGGATATTATATTATTTATAATGTTCATGCCTTTCCCTCCTTTTTTTCCTTACCGTTTCTGATCCTGTTCATCACCTGAAGGATATAACCGCTGCAGGCACAGACCAGTATTATAAGTCCGGTGATGACAGAGGTGATCTCGGCATCAAGTCCCATCTGGGAGCTCATATATGTCGAACCCTTGGAAATGATCATAAGAAAGAAGGTTGAGAAGAAAATACCTGCCGGAGAGCCTCCTCCTACAAGACATACGGCAATGGCATCAAATCCGGTCGAAGGAAGGACCTTTGGCTGGATCGTTGATACATATCCGAGAAAATACGTTGCTCCGGCAAGTCCTGCAAGCACGCCGGACAGAAGCATTGAAACGACCATGGATCTTTTGACATTGATCCCTATATACCTCGCGGCCTCCCGGTTCATGCCCACGGCCTTAAGCTCAAATCCGAAAACCGTCCTGTCAAGAATAAATGCCACTGCGAAGATCGCGAGCACGGCAAATACGAAGCCGATCGGTATATCATATTTATAAGAACCGATCTTTATCTCGTTGAGAGTAAGCCTTGCCGCCTCATTTATATCCTTTGACTGTCTGGACACGGGATCCACATATCTTGTATTGATCAAAAAGCCCGTAATATATGCGGCTATGTAATTGAACATGATGGAAGAGACGACCTCGTTTATGTTGAAACGGTATTTCAGATATCCTATAAGAGCGCCTATCGCTCCGCCGCCGGCAGCCGCTATGATCATGACCAGAGGCTTGGCGATCCCGGCCGGAAGACTGCTGTATCCGATAAGGACAGTTGCGATAAAGCCTCCCACAAGCATCTGTCCGGAAACTCCAATATTAAAAAGACCTGTCTTTAACGCCACAGCAACTGCAAGAGCCGCGAAAAACATCGAGGTAATGAAATCAAGATAATCGGAAAAGTCCGATAATATATTCTTTCCGCCTGCGTATCTTGCCTTGGGGGCAAGCCCGCAGCCACTTAAAAGACTGTAATAGGCACTGAAGGGATTCTTGCCAAGGATCAGCATTATGACAGCCCCTGCCACAAGCCCAATCAGCACGGAAACAACCGCCACGATCAACTTGTCATGTTTACTTTTCATACCTTATCACCCTCGGTCTTATGACCGCCTACGCCCATCATATACGCACCCACCTCTTTCTCACTGAGCTCCTCTGCAGGCGCTATCCTGCCTATTTCTCCGCTGTAGATGACTGCGATCGTATCTGCCAGATCCATTACCTCATCAAGCTCAAGCGAGATCAGCAATACAGCTTTTCCGTTGTTTCTTTCCTCGATTATATGATTGTGTATGAGCTTGATCGCCCCGATATCAAGTCCCCTTGTAGGCTGCACGAACATGATCAGCTTCCCGTTAAGCTCGATCTCGCGGCCGATGATCGCCTTCTGCTGGTTCCCGCCGCTCATCGATCTGACGATCGTATCGGTTAATCTGGCACTTCTTATATCATATTTATCAATAAGCTCATACGCATATTTATCCGACTGCTTGCCGTCCCTTATCCCCTTTTCGGCGAATGGGTTTTTATAGTACTGCTTTAGCACCAGGTTATCCCTGAGCACAAAGTCAAGCACAAGCCCGACCTCCTGTCTGTCCTCGGGAATATATGATATTCCGGCTTCGATCCTTTCCCGTATCGACAGATCCTTAATGCTCTTCCCGTCAAGAATTATATCTCCGCTCTCTATTTTCATAAGACCGGCGATCGCATTCGCTATTTCCACCTGCCCGTTACCTGATACCCCCGCGATCGCAAGTATCTCGCCCTCGCGGATCCTGAAGGATGCCTTCTTTACAACCGGGAATCCGTCCCTGTTAAGTACAGTAAGATCTGAAACCTCAAGTATATCCCTTCCGAACCCGGCTTTTTTCTTATCTGTCTCAAATACCAGCTGACGGCCAACCATGATCCCGGCCATTTTCCGGGCATCAGTACTCTTTACATCCAGTACGGATACAAGCTCGCCCCTTCTCAGGATCGCACAGCGGTCCGCTATACGTTTTATCTCTTCAAGCTTATGAGTGATAAGGATTATCGTCTTTCCGTCATCCCTGAGATTTTCTATTATTTTCAGAAGGGAGTCTATCTCCTGCGGCGTAAGTACTGCCGTAGGCTCATCAAATATGAGTATCTCGGCATCACGGTAGAGCATCTTAAGTATCTCCACCCTCTGTCTTTCGGAAACGCTGATCTCGCTTATCACAGCCTGCGGCGAGACCTCAAGTCCGTACTTCTCAGAAAGCTGCGCGATCTGTCTCTCCGCGCTCTTTATATCCACATAAGGAAGGAATCCCAGGAGCTTCCCCTCAGGCTCCATTCCCATGATGATATTCTCTGTGACCGTATAATTCGAAACGAGCTTGAAATGCTGGTGGACCATTCCGATATTAAGCTTCGCAGCGTAACTCGGGCTTAAGATCCTCTCCTTCCTGCCCCTTATGATGATCTCGCCCTTATCAGGCTCATACATGCCGAACAGCATGCTCATAAGAGTGCTCTTTCCGGCCCCGTTCTCACCCAGGAGAGCGAATATCTCTCCCTTTTTTATCTGTAAGCTGACATCATTATTGGCTATGACGCCCGGAAACGCTTTGGTGATTTTTTTCATTTCGATTATATATTCATTGTCCATCGCACTCACCGTAAAAAAGGGCACAGAGTAACTCTGTGCCCCATTGAATTTTTGATCAAAGTCCCTTAAAAGACTCTGGGTTCTCGCCGTTGTAATTGGAGGCAGGAACTATTTCACCGCTCTTGATCCTTGCAAATGCTTCATCGATCGCCTTGACCGTATCAGATGAAAGCTGATGCCTTCCGTCATTCTTCTCATAACCTGTGGAATCGGTATCTGCTCCCAGAGTCACGTTTCCGCCCTTAAAGCTGCCGTTCTTTATCTCGTTAAGCTGCTTCTCAACGTTCTTGTCCATGACCTTAAGCGCAGAGGTAAGAACAACATTACCGCTTCCCTTGACACCGTCATCAAACTGATCTGTATCCACACCGATGAAGTAAACGTCATTGGCTTCCTTTACAGCCGTGAGCACACCGTTGCCCGAATCACCTGCAGCCGTAAAGATAACATCCACTCCCTGATCTATAAGAGCCTCTCCTACGATCTTTCCTGTAGACTCATCTCCGAAATCTCCCACGTAATTACCGCCGACATCTGCACCTGTCACATCGGTTCCGGCATAGGATGCTATCTCGACTATCTCGGCATTTGCCCCGCAGTTCTTGTTGGCATAATTTACACCCGACTCAAATCCCCACTGATAATTCACATTGGAAGGAAATGCTATCCCGTTCACAACTGCGACCTTACCGGTCCTGGTCTCCAATGCGGCTGCCATGCCTGCGCAGAAGCCGCCCTCCTGCTCCTTGAACTGCATTGCATAGAGGTTGTCGCATTCCACCTCGTTGCCTTCTTCATCGGTGGGAAAGGAATCGACGAGGATAAATTTAACCTCCGGATTCTCCGCAGACAGAGTTCCGATCCCTGCGAACTGGAAGCCGCAGCATACGATAACATCATAATCGGCTACTATGTCTGCGACAGCCTTGACAGCAGCAGCCGTTTCGCCGGTCTCTTCCTTGACGGGAGTAACCGTTGCGTCGGGATTTGCTGCAATAAATGCCTGGACCCCCTCGTAAATATTCTGGTTAAAGGATCCGTCGTCAACACCGGCAAATGAAGTTACTACAGCGATCTTTAATCCGCCGCCAGCCCCTTTGTCACCGGCTCCGGCTCCGCATCCTGCAAGCATCAGAACTGCCATTGCCAGTGTCACCATGAAACAAATGATTCTCTTTTTCATATCTTTTCCCTCCGTGTTCTGAACAAGATCATTACAAATTTATACGGATCATCCGATGAGCCAGTCGTACATCTCCATATATTTTGATGCGGATACATGCCATGAGAAATCCGCCTCCATCGCACGGTCTATTATCTTATTCCATTCACGCTTTCTGTCATAATATATGCGCTCGGCATACCTTATCGCTCCCAGCATCTCGTGGGCATTGTAATTCTTAAATGAGAAGCCGGTCCCCTTGCTCTCATATTCATTATAAGGCTCCACAGTATCCTTCAGACCGCCTGTCTCCCTGACTATGGGCACCGTCCCGTACCTTAGGGCCATGAGCTGCGACAGGCCGCAGGGCTCAAAGAGACTCGGCATCAGGAATGCATCCGAGGCCGCATATATCTTATGTGAGAGCTCCTCTGAATAATAGATATTAGCCGAAACCTTATTTCCGTATTTCCAGTCAAAGTATCTGAACATATTCTCGTACTTGTCCTCACCTGTACCGAGGACGACTATCTGTACATTATCCTGACAGAGCTCCTCCATGACATAGGCAATGAGGTCAAAGCCCTTCTGATCGGTAAGACGGCTGACTATGCCTATCATCATGGTCTTCTCATCCTGCTCCAGATCAAGCTCCTGCTGCAGGGCCAGCTTGTTTTTCACCTTTTCCTTGCGGAAATTCTTTTTATCATAATTCTGGGCGATGAACTTATCCTTCTCCGGATTGAAATCCGTATAATCTATGCCGTTCAGTATGCCCCTGAGATCATTGGAGCGGGATCTCAAAAGTCCGTCAAGCTTCTCCCCGTAGAACTCCGTCTTTATCTCCTCAGCGTAGGTATCGGAGACTGTGGTTATGGCATCTGCAAAGACCAGCCCGCCCTTCAGCATATTGGCATCCTTATATGCCTCAAGCTTGTCAGGGGTGAAATAATAATCCGGAAGTCCCGACAGTCCTTTGATCGTCTTTACATCATAGGTTCCCTGGAACTTGAGGTTATGTATCGTCATTATGGACTTGATATTCCTGAAAAAATCTCCTCCCCTGAAGGAGTCCTTCAGATATACGGGAACCAGTCCGGTCTGCCAGTCATGGCAGTGCACGATGTCAGGCTTGAAGCCGATGAGCGGCAGTGCTGAAAGAGACGCCTTATCAAAGAATATAAATTTCTCCAGATCATATATGATATCCCCGTAGGGCCTGTCTCCGTTGAAGTAAAATTCATTATCAATAAAATAATATCTGATCCCTTCATAATCGGCTTCCAGGACTCCGACATACTCGCTTCTGCCGTTGTAATCCATATAAAAATGAGTCAAGTATCTCATCATGTCCTTTTTGTCCTGATACATGCACATGTACTTGGGCATCATGACGCGCACATCAAAGTATTTTTTATCGATACACTGCGGAAGCGAACCGACTACATCAGCAAGACCGCCGGTCTTGATAAAGGGCACCCCCTCTGATGCGACAAAAAGAATGTTTTTCATGAAAGAAATCCCTCCTCTATAGAGTGCAGATTACGACAAGGATCCTCTGTTACCATCCGGTATCCCCCGGATCCCAAACAGTTATGTCCATTTTACTATATTTGACCGGATACATGCAAGATATCGTGATCAGCAGACGGGGCCGCTGCTGCTGTCCACAGCCTGACCGCACACCTGCTGCGCGGCTAGTGTCCTGACACGTTCTTATTCGAACTAATTGCTTGTCTGATTTCCATATGCCGCGTTGTCGTTGGTCGCCGGTGCCCGCACCGGCTCCCGCCTCCGCCTTGCATATGAAAACCATCCTGCACAATTAGTTCAGAAATGAACGTGTCAGTACACTAGTCCCCGATACATTACGGAAGAGAGGAGAACTCTTCAGGGATTCCTGTGGATCAGGCCCGTTTTATTCAGCGCGATACAGATGAGAATGGTCAGAGCCATATCCGGGAAAGTATTGCCCACCGGTATATCCACCCTCATCAAAAGCCTGTAAATGATAAAGCCCGCGAGCCATATGAGCATATTGGCGGGATCAAACTCCCTCTCCGTGCTGTCATGGCCGAGTATGAAATGATCAGCTGTCTGAATGGCTGCCATGGGCGCAAAAACGGATCCGATAAGATAAAGAAAATCTGTGATATCGTCCATAGGAAAAAAAACGGCGCACAGCGTGCCGATGACAGCGGTAAATGCCGCGACCCATTTCCCGCTGACAAGGCTCTGTATCGTTTCGCTCGATATCCCTGCGGAGAAAGCATCCAGAAATGTAGTCGTCACCGTCGAGAGGATAATGATAAGAAGTCCGGCAGCTCCCAGCCCCGAACGCAAAATGATCTGAGCCAGATCACTCTCTCCTGCAAATAAAGCCGCCCCCATGCCGATGATGTACATCCAGCAGCTGACAAGCCCGTATACTGCCGAGCTTACGGCTGTCGCAGCCACAGGCTTCTCTGCATTCCGGGTATAATCACTTATCAGCGGCAGCCATGAAAGCGGCATCGCTGCCGCCAGCTCCACTGCAGCCCCGAAGCTCATGCCCTCACCGGAAGCCTCAGCTCCGCTTCCTCCGAATATCACCGTACAGAGCATGACAGTGAGTCCGAAAAGCAGTATCATTGCCGCAGTATTGAGCCTGCCCAGATTCTGTATGCCTATCAGTATCCATATGATTATGAGCACTCCCGTCACCAGGCACCATATCCACCTCCCCGCCGGAAGCACGCTCTCAGCGGACATGGAGCCGTCATAGATCATTATCGCTGTCCAGCCCACAAGCTGGAGCACATTGAGCAGAGCAAAAAAAACCGCTCCCCTTTTGCCGAAGCTTCCCTTCACAGTTTCCATAGCGCTCTTTTTTGTCCCGGCTCCTATAAGCCCTGAAGCAAAAAGGATCACGCAGCCTATAAGATGCCCGATGATGACGGCAGCTGTCCCCTTTGAAAGTCCAAGGGATGCAAAATAAGTTCCCGTCTGTATCTCAGCAAGAGAAACTCCCGCTCCAAACCATATAAGTGCATTTTCAAATACCGATGTTGTTTTGCCGTCCCTGTCCATATCATGCCTTCCCCGGATCTGTCCTCAGTGCAAAGCCGTGATCCATCGGACCGCTTCCCGCGCCAAGATCCAGCATTGCGGAAAGAGCTCCGGATATATATTCCTTGGCTCTGCTTACCGCCTCCTCCATCGGGCAGCCTTTTGCTATATTTGAAGCTATGGCTGAAGAAAGAGTGCAGCCTGTGCCGTGGGTATTGGGATTGTCAATACGCCTTCCCCTGAACCAGGTCAGCTTCCCTTCAGAATACAGAAGATCATTCGCATCATTAACGAAATGCCCTCCCTTAAGGAGTACAGCTGCAGAATATCTCTCTCCTATCTCAGCCGCCGCTTTCTCCATCTCATCCTCATTACCTATATCCATGCCGCACAGGACCTCTGCCTCCGGTATATTGGGAGTGAGCACCTTCGCGACAGGAAACAGATATTTTTTCAGCGCTGACACGGCGTCCTCCTTTATAAGCCTGGCTCCGCTTGTGGATACCATGACCGGATCCACCACTATATTCTCCGCCTTGTAAAAGCTCAGCCTTTCAGCGACAGTCTCCGCGATCTCCGCTGATGAGACCATGCCGATCTTCACAGCATCGGGTCTCAGATCGGCAAAAATGCTGTCAAGCTGCAGCGCCACGAATTCCGGTGTGACCTCAAAGATCCCCTGAACCCCCAATGTATTCTGGGCGGTAAGGGCCGTGATGACGCTCATGGCAAAAACCCCGTTCACAGTCATGGTCTTTATATCAGCCTGTATCCCTGCGCCTCCGCCGGAATCACTGCCGGCGACAGTCAATACCTTTTTCATATTCTCTCCTTATCTCACTCAAAATCGAAATAATATTATAACGTTCGCAAAATAACTGGCCTAATGCGACGAATGCTTGCCTGAGAGTGCGTGTCAAAAAACGTAGGCGTAGCGGGCTACGCCGAGGCTTTTTCGGCACGTGCTATCAGGTGAGCAGGCAAGCATTTGGTCCAGTTATTTAAGATACGTTATAATATTATAGTACAGCCGTCAGCTGCGACAGATCCGTATAATCCGGAAGATACAATCCGGCGGTGTGTCTGAGCTCATCCTGCACATCACGACTTGCTTCATCAAAAACTCCCACAGTGACAAATCCTGCATTCTTCGCCGTCCTCAGGGCATGCAGGGCATCCTCAAAGACCAGGGTCTCCTCCGGGCGGCTTCCTGTTTTTTCTGCTGCCATAAGGTATATAGCGGGCTCCTGCTTTCCTGCTCCCGCATCATCAGCCGTGACGATATCCTCAAAAAAATCAGCTATCCCGTGCCGGTCAAGAGCCTTCTCTGCAAGCTCCCGCTCCGTCACCGTGGCGATGGCCATGGCTATCCCCTTTCCCTTCAGCAGCTCCAGAATATCCGTGATGCCCGGCTTTAATCCCACCTCTTCAGCATAAAAACGCCCTGTGATCCTGCGCATCCCCTCCGAGAACTCCCCGGGAGTCAGCAAAAGAGAATACCTCTTTATCATATATTCCACAGCTTCAGGCACAGTCATGGAAAAAATGATACGCCCAAGCTCCGGCTCCGCCTCTATACCGAGGCTTTCAAGAAATACCACCGGCGCCCTGTCCCAGAAAGGATTTGAATCGGTTATGGTACCGTCCAGATCGAAGACCGCCCCCCTTATCAAGCCAGAAGCTCCCTTTTCACAAGATCAAGCAGTCTCTCTGTCGCAGCCCTCGGATCCTTTGCTGCATAGATCGCGCTTACGACTGCCACTCCGTCTATTCCGGTGCCCTTAAGCTCCATGATATTATCAGGGCCGATACCGCCTATGGCGACTACAGGTATGGATACAGCCTCACATATTGCCTTCAGCTCAGATATGCTGACATCATCTGCATCAGCCTTTGTCCCGGTTGAAAAGATCGATCCGACTCCCAGATAATCAGCGCCGTCTCTTTCAGCCCTGAGAGCCTGCTCTACAGTCTGCGCCGAAACGCCGAGTATCATACCGGGATCTATAAGCTCTCTGACCTTTAAGGCCTCCATATCATGCTGTCCGACATGTACTCCGTCCGCAGAGCACCTTATCGCTGTATCCACATCATCATTTACAATGAAAGGCACCTTATACCTCTCACATAAAGCCTTGAGCTCCTCTGCCTCCTTCAAAATGCTCTCCGCATCAAGCTCCTTTTCCCTCAGCTGTATGCAAGTGGCTCCTCCTGCAAGTGCTTCCTCTGTTACCTCATACAATGTCCTTCCGTCAAGCCATGTCCTGTCAGTCACGGCATATACCGGCATCATTTTTTTATCGAATCTCATATCTTGCGCCTTTCTCAAGCTGATCTCCGCTCATGTTGCAGACAGCATCGATCAGATAATTCCGGTAAGTCGAATTCCCGTCCTGCTCTGACAGCCTGCTCCTTGCCACCTCGCCTGCAAGCCCCATGGCGATGGTCGCAGCGCATACCGATTCAAAGCATCTGTCCGGATCCGCCACAACAAAAGCAGCAGTCATGGCAGACAGCATGCAGCCTGTTCCCGTCACCCTGCTCATCATGGGATCCCCGTTTTTTATACAGCAGACCTTCTCACCGTCCGTTATTATGTCAGTTGCTCCGGTGATGGCCACCACAGCTCCTGTATCCTTTGAGAAGGCCGAGGCAAATGATATGACACTGTCGATATTTGAATCATTTACCTGATCTGCAGCATCGGCATCCACTCCTCTGGTGGTACTGCTTCCTCCGTATAATGCCTTTATCTCCGAGATATTTCCCCTGATAACCGCCAGCTTCAATTCCTTTATGAGAGCTGAGGCGGTTTCCGTTCGAAGCCGCGATGCGCCGGCTCCCACGGGATCAAGCAGTACGGGATGCCCCAGCTCATTGGATCTCCTGCCTGCAAGAAACATGGAGGGGATCGTGTTTTTATTAAGTGTCCCAATGTTGATATTCAACCCTCCGCAGATAGAGGTTATATCCTCCACGTCGCCCTCATCATCCGACATTATGGGCGAAGCTCCGCAGGCCAGAAGTATGTTTGCGCAGTCATTGACCGTCACATAGTTTGTGATATTGTGGACAAGCGGCGCCCTGTCACGCACGTTATCCATGATCTCCTTAAGCTTTATCATATATTCTCTCTCCTCTGTAAAATGTAATTATTATCCGGTTTACTCTGTCCGCGTCCTACAGGATCCACCGCAGGCGGTACCCCTTAAGGACAAAGGACGCCGGTGCTTCAGTCAGCTCATGCTTTACATTCCCTTGACAACATTATCAAAAGCATCCCCTCCTTCACAGAGATCCTTGCCTCCTTCCCGGCCCAGGTATTGCTCACACCGAGAGGATAGGTATCGGTCATTTCGATATCCTCACATTCATATTTTGTTCCCTTTATAGTGACCCCTCTGCTCCTGTCCGACAAAGAAAACACTGACAGGGACCAGCCAGCCTTTTCCGGTATCACCGTCTCCCCGCAGGTAAGAAACACTGCCCTCGAATCAGCTCCCGTAAGCATCGTCTCCACCCCTCCTGCTGTAAGAAATGCTCCCGTCTGTATATTTGCCAGTGTATGATCCAGCCTTCCTCCGAAGGCGCAGCAGATCACTGCTTTTCTGCAGCCCTCCTTTAAGACGGTCCTTGCAGCATGCATGGTATCCGTATCGTCCTTTTCCACCGGAAGGCGGCATACATTGTACTGCTCCGGGGGTATTTCCGATGAATCAAAATCCCCCACTATAAGATCCGGAGTATAGCCCAGGGCTTTGGCATATTCCCATCCCCGGTCGCAGGCGATCACATGATCAGGCCCGGGGATATCATCCGGAAGCTCACTGAATTCTCCTCCGGAGATGATAAGACACGTTTCATACATAATAAATCCACCCACAAAAAAACCTTCCCCTGCAGGGAAGGTGAATAATATAAATAAATCCGTATCCTCTCCCTACGACGGCATTATCCGTATCAGGTAAAGGGTCGAAGCTTACAGCTTCCTCTCAGCCTGTCCTACAAGCTCCCCTGTCAAATCCGTATTTCGTAGTACATCCTATCACATATCACCGGTCATTTACAAGCTTTCCTTCTTAAACTTCGCGGCCAGCGCAAGCATCTCCTTCGCATTCTCCCGCACTGCATCGGTGACGGCCGATCCGGAAAGCAGCCTGCAAAGCTCCTCGGCCGGCTCATCTCCTTTAAGCTCCCTGACAGAGGTCTCTGTCGATGAATCATCCGAGTTCTTTTCTATCACAAAGTGATGATCGGCCATAGCCGCTATCTGCGGCAGGTGGGTTATCGCTATGACCTGTCTGCTCCTTGAGAGGATGGCAAGCTTCTCGGCTACCTTTTCCGCAGTCCTGCCTGATATCCCTGTATCTATCTCGTCAAATATCAATGTCGGAATATCATCTGTATCCGCAAGCACTGTCTTCAAGGCCAGCATGATACGTGAGAGCTCTCCGCCGGATGCCACATTCTCAAGAGGCATCAGCTTCTCACCCTTATTCAGAGAGATCATAAAAGAAACAGAATCATAGCCTGCAGATGACAGCGAACCGGGATCCGGCTCGACCCGGATCTCAAATTCGATATTTTCAAAATTAAGATCCACAAGCGCCTCCTTCATCTGCTCCTGAAGCCTGACGGCCGCCCTGCTCCTGACCTCGGAAAGTCTGCCGCAGACTGATAAAAGCTCCTTCTTTTCCTTATCAAGTCCTGCTTGAAGCTTCTCAAGGTATGCATCATGATCCTCTATCTTCAAAAGCTCCTTCTGCCTTTCCTCAAGAGCTGCATATATATCCTCGATCGTCCTTCCGTATTTGGATTTCAGATGATTGATAAGATCAAGTCTCTCTTCAGTTTCCCTGAATTCCTCCTCGGAAAAATCCATGCTGCGAAGCCTGTCACCTATGTCGATCGAAAGATCGCCCACCAGGGCCTCGATCTCCGACAGACGACCGATGATATCATCTGTCTTCTCATCCATACCCTGCAGTCCGGACATGCTCTCAGACGCTTTTCCGATGTATCCGGACACGTTGCCTTCCGCATTTTCACTTAAGGCTCCCAGGGCATCCGACAGGCTTTCGGCTATTCTCCTGGAATTTTTCATCAGGGAATACCTGCTCTCCGTCTCCTCATCCTCACCCTCAAGCAGTCCTGCATTCTCTATCTCCGAAGCCTCGAAGCTCAAAAGATCCCTTCTCCTGTTTAATTCAGCCGGATCTGATATATCCTGCTCCAGCTCGTCCAGCACTTCCCTGTATTTCCTGTAATGTCCGAGGACAGTGCCCAAAAGCTCCTCCGCCTCCTCTCCCGCGTATCTGTCGAGGATATGGCAGAGATTCTTTTTTGCCAGAAGCCCCATCTGATCCCGCTGTCCGTGGATATCGATAAGCACGGACGCTGCCTTTTTCAATACCGAGGCATTCACTGCACTGCCGTTTATCCTGGCCAGGTACCGCCCGTCCTTTATCCTTCTTGTCATTATCACAAGGCCGTCATCATCCGTCTCTATATCAAGGGCGGCCATTTCCGCTTTTTCATGATCCGATACAGCCTCAAATACAAGCTCGACCGATGCCTCATCCTCACCATGACGGACTATATCCCCCCTTGCCTTTCCGCCGAGAGCCAGCTCCACAGAGCCTATCACCAGGGATTTTCCTGCCCCGGTCTCTCCGGTTATGATATTAAGCCCCGGCCCGAATTCTGTTTCGGCCTCTCTTATAAGGGCAAGATTCTTTACCTTTTCACTAATCAGCATAACCTGTCACCTATTATAATAATACTAGTATAACGTATCTTAAATAACTGGACCAAATGCTTGCCTGCTCACCTGATAGCACGTGCCGAAAAAGCCTCGGCGGTCTCCGCTTCGCTACGGTCCGTGCTAAGCAAACAGCCACTGGCTGTTTAGCACCCCGCTACGCCTACGTTTTTTGACACGCACTCTCAGGCAAGCATTCGTCGCATTAGGCCAGTTATTTTGCGAACGTAATACTAGCGTGTTGGAGCGAAAGAGTCTCCGCGAAACATTTATGTTAACCGATCATACTTCATCCTTGAATTTATTATGAAGCACGTTCAAGAAGCTGTCGTCATGCAGTCTTACTATCTTTGTGATCTTTCCTGATCTGGTTATCCTTACTCCGCCGTCCTCCGGAAGTGATGCTGTCTCCCTTCCGTCAAAGGCTACTCCTATATCCTTTTTCCCCGTCGAAATATATATCTCATCATCCGCGGAAAGAACTACGGAACGGCTGTTTAAGGTATGCGGACAGATCGGAGTGATGATGAAAAGCTTTGATCCGGGCTCCACGATGGGACCGCCTGCAGACAGCGAATATGCTGTAGAACCTGTCGGTGTACAGACTATGATACCATCTGCGCGGTAGCTTTTCAAGAATTTTTTATTGACATACACATCATATTCAACGACCCGCATATTGCCCTGTCTGTGTACGACTATGTCATTAAGCGAGCTGTCGGTACAAAGCACCTCCCCGCCTGATACTATATCCCCCGTTATCATCATCCGCTCGTCTACGATATACTTATCCTCGATCAGAGCATCCAGGGCAGGTATTATCTCTTCCTTTTCCACATCTGTGAGATATCCGAGCCTGCCTGTATTTATACCCAGTATGGGTATGCCCAGATCAGCCACATCCCTGGCTGCCTGTATCAGGGTCCCGTCGCCTCCGAGCACAAGTATGCACTCCGTATCACCGGGCACAGAGCTGCTGTCGGTATATCTGTCATATTCATTGCACTCTGCAGTCACATTTATACTGTATCTCAGGCCGCGCTCCTTCAGATATGTCTCTATCCTGTGCGCCGCCGTAAGCCCTGTATCCCTCGTGGGGTTTGCTATCAAATAAAAACATCTCATATCCGGTCCAGCTCTTCGTGTGCCGCCTTTACGATATCCCCGATATCGATAACGGGACTCTTTCCCTCTCCGGCTCCGCTTGTATTTTTCTTTATATACATCAGATACTCTATATTTCCCTCAGGTCCCTTGATCGGAGAATGATCAAGGCCCAGAAGCATAAATCCATTCTCAGCAGCATATCCGACACAGGCTTCTATGACCTCCCTGTGAATCTCGGGATCTCTTACAACCCCTTTTTTGCCGACCTTTTCCCTGCCTGCTTCGAACTGGGGCTTGATGAGACAGACCATCTCACCGTCCCCGGGCAATATATCCCCCGCTGCGGGAAGTATCTTTGAAAGAGAGATAAATGATACATCTACGGATGCAAAATCCGGACTTTCCCCTATATCCTCCCGGGTCAGGTATCTGAAATTGGTCTTTTCCATGCAGACGACCCGTTCATCGTTTCTGAGGCTCCATGCCAGCTGTCCGTATCCCACATCTATGGCATAAACCCTGACTGCGCCGTTCTGCAGCATGCAATCCGTGAACCCGCCGGTGGAGGCGCCTATATCCATACATATGAGCCCGTCAAGCGAAAGCCCGAAGCAGCTGACTGCTTTTTCAAGCTTCAATCCGCCCCGGCTCACATATTTAAGCTTATCTCCCCTGTATTCGATCCCCGCATTATCGGGAAAGCTGCTGCCTGCCTTATCCTCTCTGACACCATCCACATAAACGTTCCCCTCCATTATCATGGATCTGGCCCGTTCCCTCGAGGGTGCCATGCCCCGCTCTACCAGAAGCACATCCAGCCGTTTCCTGTCAGCCATGCTTTTTCCCGTCAGGATCCATGCTCTGAAGCTTGTTTATTATCCTGCCTGCAACGCTTTCCGGATCCATTCCCAGCTTCTCCCTGAGTATGTCTATTGAGCCATGAGGCACAAATTCATCCGGCACCGCAATATTCAATATCTCCGTCTGAAGATCATTTACAGCGGCGAATTCCGTGACATGCTCCCCGTAGCCTCCCGACATGACATTATCTTCAAGTGTCACTATGAGTCTGTGTGTGTCCGTGATCCTGATGAGCATATCCTCATCTATCGGCTTCACGAATCTGGCATTTATCAGACTGCAGGCATAGCCCTTTTCCTTAAGGATCTCCCGCACCTTTTCCGCAGTCTCCACCATGGCTCCCACGGCAAAAAGAGCGATCCCCTCTTCCTCAAATATGATCTCACTCTTCCCGTGCTCTATTTCCTCGCGATACTCCTGAAGCCCGCAATAAGCAGTAGCTCTGGGATATCTCACAGCGATCGGTCCCTCATAGGTGAGAGCGAATTTCATCATATCCGAAAGCTCCCACTTGTTCTTGGGTGCCATGATGGTCATATTGGGCATTGTAGATAGGAATGAAAGATCAAATACCCCCTGATGCGTCTCTCCGTCAGCCCCTACTATCCCAGCCCTGTCTATGGCGAATATGACCGCCAGATTTCCGATGCAGACATCATGCAGTATCTCATCATAGGCTCGCTGGAGAAAGGAGGAATAAATGGCGACCACCGGTCTCATCCCGCCTGCGGCAAGCCCGGCGGCAAAGGTGACCGCATGCCCCTCTGCTATCCCCACGTCAGCAAACCTGTCGGGATATATATTCCTGTATCTCTTAAGTCCGGTCCCGTCAGGCATGGCCGCTGTGATGGCTATGACATTGTCATTCCTCGCAGCAAGCTTTATCATCACTGTGGAGAAGATATCCGTATAACTCGCCATCCCCGAATGGTTCTTCGGCAGTCCTGTCTGTATATCAAAAGGTCCCGTCCCGTGAAATCTTGCCGGATGTCTCTCAGCAGGAGCATAGCCCTTGCCCTTCTTGGTGCATACATGGATCATGACAGTATGCTTTATATTCTTCGCTTCTCTGATCGCTTTTTCCAAAGCTCCTATGTCATGACCGTCCACAGGACCCAGATAGGTGATCCCCATATCCTCAAAAAGCATTCCGGGCACGACAAGCTGCTTCATGGAGCTCTTGAATTTCTTAAGGCTGTCCAGCACCTTATCGCCCTTCGGCATGCTCTTCAATAAGAACTCCTCCATGTTTATCTTGAAATTCTGGTATCCGACAGCCGTCCTTATTCCCTGGAGGTATCTGGACATGCCTCCCACATTCTCGGATATGGACATATCATTGTCGTTAAGTATGATTATGAAATTAGTCTTAAGCTTGGCTGCATTATTCAGTCCCTCGTAGGCAAGACCTCCTGTGAGAGCGCCGTCGCCGATCACAGATACCACCCTGTAGTTTTCATTTCTCAGATCCCTCGCCTTTACAAGGCCCAGGCCCGCGGAGATCGAAGTGCTCGAATGCCCCGTATCGAATACATCGCAGTCGCTTTCATGTCTTTTGGGAAAACCGCTCATGCCGCCGAACTGTCTCAGAGTGTCAAAGCCCTCCCGTCTGCCGGTGAGGAGCTTGTGAATATAAGCCTGATGCCCTACATCAAAAATGATCTTGTCCTTCGGAAGCGTCAGCTGTCTGTGCAGGGCTATGGTGAGCTCCACGACTCCCAGATTGCTGCCGAGATGTCCCCCGTTCTCACTTACCTTTTCGATCAGAAATTCCCTGATCTCTCCGGCAAGTCTCGGAAGCTCGCTCTTCGAGATCTTCTTTATATCATTTTCCTTATGTATCCTGTCCAGTATCAATCCAGTACCGCCTTTTTGCTATAGTTGATCTCAGATCCTCCTGCCGTCTGCCATACCCCGCCGGGGCAGGCCGTCAGTTTATCAGCTGGTCCTTCCTATCATCGAAAGGATCAGACCTCTGAGAAATTCGTTGCTCCTTCCTATGCTGTCAAAAAGCTCTGTTGCCTTCTCTGACATTTCCTTTGCATCCTTTTTGGATTCCTCCAGCCCCTTAAGGGTAACGTATGTTGTTTTATTGTTTTTTTCATCGGAGCCTACACGCTTGCCTATAAGCTTCTCATCACCTTCGACATCAAGTATGTCATCCTCGATCTGGAAGGCAGTACCTACCAGCAGGGCCACCTGTGAAATTATGTCAACCTCTTTCATGGGTGCTCCCGCAAGCAGGGCCCCTATCTCCATCGATGCCTGGATCAAAGCTCCTGTCTTATTCTCATGAATATACATAAGCTCATCAAGGTCCAGCTTTTTTTTCTTCTGATCAGCGTCCACATCACAGGCCTGTCCGCCTAGCATGCCGTGCAGTCCTGATTTATCTGCAAGCACCCTGAGAGCCCTGATAGTCCTGCCTGTATCCGCCTCTTTTACGTCAAAGGCCTTAAGGGCAGTCTCAAAAGCAAGATTCAGCAGCCCGTCTCCTGCAAGCACAGCCATCCCTTCCCCGTAGATCACATGGGTAGTCTTGCGCCCACGCCTGAATTCATCATTATCCATTGCTTCCAGATCGTCATGAACCAGTGAATAATTATGTATCATCTCTATAGCCGCCATGAAAGGCTCTATGACCTCTCCTTCTCCGCCGAACATCTTATATGTCTCATACATGAATATAGGACGGAGCCTCTTGCCTCCTGCCTTCACTGAATAATTTATGGCTGAGACGATCGTAGCCGGATAGCCCTTCTCCTCCGGCAGATATCTGTATATTATTTCCTCGGCCCTGAGTCTGGCCATCTTCATTTCCGATTCGTTCATTATTAAGTCTCCGATCCTTTCCGGAAGAGTTCCCTCCGTACTGCCTACTCATGTACTGATGCATAAAAGATAATAGTACCACATCGGGTTTCTTATCTCAAATCAGTCAAAATCCTCTTCATTTCCTTCATCATCGATGAGCTTTACCTTCTTCTCAACCTCATCCACTGCTTTGGACGCCTGTTTAAGCACCCTCATGCCCTTTTCATACAGCAGAAAGGACTCCTCAAGAGAGATGTCCGGATCCTCCATCCTGTCAATCACATCATCCAGGTATTCAAAGCTTTCCTCGATGCTCATCTGCTTCTCCTGCCTGCCCCCGGTGTTTTCACCTGTTTTCTTCTTCTTTTTTGCCTCTTCCATTTCAAGCTTCACCTTTCTTCCACATCACTGACCTCTGCCTTCACCCTTCCCTTGAGCATATGTATGTTTATCATGTCGCCCTTTGATAAAAGCGAAGCATCTCTTATATTCCTTCCCTTCTCATCCGATACGTAGGAATATCCCATAGTCAGCTTTTCAAGAGGGGATACGCCCTTGAGCCTTTCCGCATATATCGCGACATCATGCCTGAGATCCGTGATCCTTCCCTGCATTGCATCCGGCATTTTTCTTGAATACTCTGCCAGTCTCTCCCTGTCTGTCCTGAGTCTTTCCTTCATATGCTCCCTGAGTCCGGCTTCGATATCCGCAAGGCGCATCTTTTTTGAGGCTATGACAGCATCGGGCCGGTTCTTTTTCAGCTCTGATTCAGCTTCCTTAAGACGCAGCCTGTACCGCATTATCCGGCTTCCGATGGCATCCCTGAGTCCGTCCCTGAAGTGATCCAGGCTTTCCAGATACTGTCCGTGATCAAAGACTGCAAGCTCCGCTGCGGCAGAGGGCGTGGGCGCTCTGAGGTCCGCTGCGAGATCAGCTATCGTAAAATCGGTTTCATGGCCCACGGCAGATATGACCGGAGTAGAGGAATTAAAGATCGCCTCGGCCACTATACGCTCATTGAAGGCCCAGAGATCCTCTATAGAGCCTCCGCCCCTGCCGGCTATTATCACGTCTACCCCGGCGTCATCGAGTGTCCTTATTCCCGCCGCCACCGACTCGGCAGCCCCCTCTCCCTGTACCTTTGCCGGATACAGCACTATCTCCACATAGGGATTTCTTCGCTTCGTTATATTGATTATGTCTCTGATGGCAGCTCCGGTGGAAGCCGTCACCACTCCCAGCCTTTTTATATATACCGGGATGGGCTGCTTGTATATATCATCAAACATACCCATCTCCTCAAGCTCCTCCTTGAGCTTAAGATACCTCTCATAAAGCTCCCCCCGACCCTCACGCCGTATGCTTTTGGCATAGATCTGATAGGTGCCGCCCTTTTCATATACTCCTATACTGCCTGTTACCCAGACCTTCATCCCGTCAGTCAGTCTCAGATCCAGCAGGGCAGCATCTGATGCGAACATTATCCCCGAAAGCGCAGCTCCCTCATCTTTTAAGGTGAAATATATATGCCCTGAAATATGGTATTTGACATTCGAAAGCTCTCCGCTTACCGACAGAGAGCCCAAAAGAGGATCCCTCAGCATGAGTTTCCTCAGATATGATGTTATCTGGCTTACCGTATATACCTTAGCCATCAGTATCCTGCGCCGTCAGTCCGCCGGCTTATCAGCAAATTTTGCCAGCACCCCGTTCACAAAAGCGCCCGCCTGCTCCTGGCCATATCTCTTGGCCAGCTCCACAGCTTCATTTATGGCTACTCCGACCGGTATATCATCAAAGACTATCTCATAGACCGCCAGCCGGAGTATCGAAAGCTCGACCTTGCCGATACGGCTTATCTTCCAGCCTGTGCTCTTCTCTCCGATCATCGAGTCGATCTCAGGCAGCTTCTCCTCTACCTTACGGAATCTGTCCTCAATATAAGCCGCGCCCTCATCATCCACAGGCTTTTCAAGACCGTCGAAATAGTTTGAAAACTGCCCCTCCATCTCCTCTGCGGAGTTAAAGAGAGATTCGAACAAAAGCACGAATACATGCTCTCTTATGGCGCTGCGGCCTGTCATTTATCGTTCCTTATCTCGCTGTTTACGCCAGTGATCCTGATATTGACATCAGTTACATTAAGTCCTGTCATGGTCTCGATGGAATTCTTTATCTTATCCTGGACCTTTTTGCTCGTTTCCCTTACATTGTGACCATACTTTATGATGATAGCGATATCCACACGGACCATATTGCCGGCCACATCCACTCTTACACCCGAGACAGCGCCGCCCTTGATCCCTACGGAATTCATGAATTTGTCACTGATATTACCCGTGATGCCGGACACGCCCTCCACTTCGCCTGCTGCGATAGCAGCGATGGTAGCGACCACATCATCAGCAATCTTTACCTCCCCTGTATTGGACGAATCCAGAGTATGTATCTTTGTCCTCTTATCTGCGGAAATCTCTTTCTTGGCAGCCATTTCTCTCCTCCTCAGCAAATGCCTGTATACTAATGATCGATCACTGAAAACACGGTCAGCATGAGTATATCACATTTATCATTCATTTTCATTAAACTCTTCAAGTATAAGCCCTTCATTTCGATCCAGGGTCATGCCCACACTCCAGGAATTAACAAACAATAAAAGCGGATTCCCCTTGAGATCCCTGATCTTCTTCATATCCGAGGTCCCTGTCACAGCATCCAGATCCACATCCTCATTCTTGATCCATCTGATGTATTCATAAGGCAGCTGTTCCATACGGATGTCCACATTATATTCATTATTCAGCCTGTACTTCAGCACCTCAAACTGCAGTACGCCGACGACTCCGACTATGACCTCCTCCATGCCTCCCTGAGGCTCCTCAAAGATCTGTATGGCTCCCTCCTGCGCTATCTGCATGATCCCCTTTACAAACTGCTTTCGCTTCATGGTATCGACCTGCCTTACCCTTGCAAAATGCTCCGGTGCAAAGGTCGGTATCCCGCCGTATCTGAATTTATCCTCAGGCATACAGAGCGTATCCCCTATTGAATAGATCCCCGGGTCAAATATGCCGATGATATCCCCGGCATAGGCTTCCTCCACCATATGTCTGTCATCCGCCATCATCTGCTGGGGCTGCGAGAGCCTCACCTGCTTCCCGCCCTGTACATGCCACACATCCATACCTGCAGTGAATCGGCCGGAGCATATCCTCATGAAAGCAACCCTGTCCCTGTGTGCCTTGTTCATATTTGCCTGTATCTTAAAGACAAATGCCGAGAAAGGCCTCTCCACCGGATCTATGATCCCCTGATCCGACATCCTGGGCAGGGGCGAAGTAGTCATATCCAGGAAATACTGTAAAAAGCTCTCAACGCCGAAATTTGTAAGAGCGGAGCCAAAAAAAACAGGCGATAGTTTACCATGGGAGACTGCATCCTGATCGTATTCGGCGGAAGCTCCGTCAAGCAGCTCCGTCTCTGACATCAGCATCTCATACCTCTCCTCGCCGAGTACTTCCACGAGCCTGTCCCTGTCCTCTATGGGAATAAATTCCTCAGTGCCTTCCTTCGTGCCCTTCTGGGTATCGGAGAATAAAACCACCTCTCTTTTATTCCTGTCATAGACACCCTTGAACTCCCTGCCTGAGCCTATGGGCCAGGTGACAGCCGTGGTTTCTATACCGAGCTCATGCTCCACCTGATCTATAAGCTCAAAGGAATCCAGAGCATCCCTGTCCATTTTATTGAAGAAGGTAAAGACAGGTATGCCCCGTCTGGCCACTACCTTGAAAAGCTTCCTTGTCTGCGGCTCCACTCCCTTAGCCGCGTCTATGACCATCACCGCGTTATCGGCTGCCATAAGCGTCCTGTAGGTATCCTCCGAGAAGTCCTGATGTCCCGGTGTGTCCAGTATATTAATGCACTTATCTCCGTATTCAAACTGAAGCACGGAGGAGGTTACAGATATACCTCTTTCCTTTTCAATATCCATCCAGTCTGATACAGCATGCTTTGCCGTAGCCTTACCCTTGACGGAACCGGCCGTATTGAGCTGTCCTCCGTAGAGAAGGAACTTCTCAGTAAGTGTAGTCTTACCTGCATCAGGATGCGATATTATGGCGAAGGTCCTCCGCCTGTTTATTTTTTCAGCCAAATCAGAGCCCAAAGTCTCCCCTCCTCTGTAAACCACGTTTTATGCGCCTGATTATCCTATCACATTTTCAACGAATTTGAAACACATCAGGGCCTGCGGAAATCAAGTGATCCCATATATCTCTCCTGAAAATCCGGATGCTCACTGAGTTCAACTATCCTGCACCTGTCCGTAATGCCCGATATCTCCTTAAGAGGATCAGCCTCCCTGCTGCATAAAAACCGTATCGCTCCTGCAAGGGAGGTATTGCCTGCGGCGGATATCCGCTCCTTCAGCATTGCCGGGACGAGTCCGATATTGACAGCCGCAGCGGCATCTGCCGCATACCCCATCCCGCCTGCTATATAGAGTGTACCGATATCCTCAAGATCGACTCCGGCAGTCCTGCACAGTATCTCAAACCCTGCCTCTGCAGCTCCTTTTGCAAGCTGGACCTGCCTCATATCCTCCTGCGTGAATAAAACCTTTGACCTGTCCGGATACAGTGCGATCACAAGGCCTCTTTCATCCTTAAAGGTCCCGTGTCTGTCGCAAAGCCCGTTGTCAAGCATTACGGATACAGTATCTATGATCCCGGAGCCGCAGATCCCCCGTATCCGATCATCTCCGCCTATAGTTGAATATCCGATCCTTCCCTGCTCAGTAATAAATACATGATCTATCGCGCCGGGGACCGCACCTGTACCGCAGCTGATCCCTCCGCCTTCAAACACAGGGCCGGCAGCTGTAGAGGCGGCATATATCGTATCCCCTGTCACTACAGCCATTTCACCGTTTGTTCCAAGGTCTATGAGCGCATAGGGCTTCTCAGCTCCGGATCCTTCAAGGTAATACAGTCCCGAGATGATATCGCCTCCCACAAAAGCGGATGCTCCCGGAAAAACAAAACAACGCGAATCCCTGGTCTCCTCACTTTTAATACCGAGCATCTCACCGGCTGTCCCCTCGACAGCCCCGATATCCACGGGCTTGTAAGGATATTTTCCAAGAGGTGAGAGGTCATAGCCCATAAGGGTATGCAGCATGGTCGTATTGCCGGAAAGAGCTATGATATCGACCGCTTTTTTTGGTGTTATCCCCTCAGTCTTCTCAGGGACCGGCTCCTGCAGCAGCCTGAAAACGACAGCTCTTATATCAGCCAGAAGGTTTTCTCTCATTCTCCCTCCGCTGCCCTCCCCGCAGGCTTTTATCCTTGAAATAACATCCGCTCCGAAAGAAATATTTGAATTGATCCTGCCGCAGGATGCCAGTATACTTCCCCGGTCCCTGTCACATAAGGCTCCGGCTATGGTTGTGGTACCTATATCTATGGCGATGCCGTATCCCCGGCTTTCCTGTCCAGTCTCCCGCAGTCTTCCCTGACAAGGAGATATCTCCGCCGGCGCGCTCACACCACTCTGCCCTGCCTCATACAGCTCCTGACATCCGTCTCGTATGCCGTGCTCCGCCGGCGCGCTCCCATCACTCTGCCCTGCTGCCCTCTCCGGAATCTCTGTACCGGTCACGATCATATCATCAGGCTGATCCGGCACTTTTATCCGCATCCCGGGCACATATTCCGTCCTGCAGGCAAGCAAAGACGCCCCGCCGTCCACGGTCACCCTGCATTTACCGCAGGTACCGTTTCCGCCACAGGGCGCCGAAATATTCACATTATTCCTTCTGAGGTATTCGAGTATATTCACCTCTGTGTCTGCTTACCAAGCGTCCTGGCCACAACCCCTCTGGGATCCTTTATGAGAAGAGCCGCCATCCAGATCACAAGCGCAAAAGCAACCACAGAAAAGCCAAGGAAAGCGTCATTGAGCATATCTTCCGCAGCAGGAGTGAAATACTCCGCCCCAAGCTCAGCATACTCATATATCGCATCCACGAGCCACATTATCGATGCTCCCCAGAACATAAAGCAGAGCATGCTTATTTTCAGTTTATCATCCTTTCCGGTATACCATTTATATGTCGCAAATACCGCCGCAAAAACAGTGATCAGCAAAGTCATGCCTCTTCACCTCCCTCTGCCCTGCGCCTTAAGATCGCATCCGCAGCTGCACAGACACCTGCCCAGACAGCCGTCACAAGAACTGCCATGGTCACTCCTACAGTTGCCATCTCATGAAGCATTTCCGAAGTCGCATCCGGACTGTACATTGCCGTAAGGAAGGGGAAATACGGAACCACCTCACCATGCCATACATGCTCGAACATAAGCAGGACCGCTCCTCCTGTGAGCATCCAGGTAAGCCAGCTGAGCTTGCGGCTTAACGGAATACGGACATCAGCCTGATCACTTCCGGATGCCTCCGCTGCCGCTTCTCTCTTCTCCTCAACAACCTCAACCACCTTAGTCACCACAGCCTCAGCTGCCGGAACAATAAAACATGCCATACTGATAAACCTCCTTTTATATACATGACTGCTATCTCTTCTTCTTTTGAATAACGATATAATTCTACCACAGGAACCCGAAAAATGCATCCCATCAGAAAGCCTGACATGTATGGCAAGCAGGGCGACAGCCCGGACTGCGGTCACAGGGCATCGTTTGCGGGAGCGGAGCGACCAACCTTCATATGATGATAGTGCCGGGCAAACTGTAATGGGAGTTTAGTTTATTTTGCTGTATCCGTCAGAATAATCGATATAGATCCCCGGCTGCACATTGTATACAAATTCACAGAAAGAGATCCTGTCATCCTCCACGCTTTTAGCCTCCATCAAAACTCCCCTTGAGAGCAGCTCCTTATCAACGAATACCGGTGTCACCCTGTATAATACATGATTTCCCGTATTCTTTACATATTCCGTGACCTTATCCTCGACATAGGTCATTCCTTCCGCATTGAAATATCTTGTTCCCGTGATGAGATTGTATATGTTCGCATTCTCTCCTGCGAGCTTATAGGCTATAAGATGGCTTCTGTTATAGAGATACGGAGGATCGGCATCCACTATCCCGTCATACCTTTTCTGGCGCCATCCTGTGGGATGGATCTCACTTATATCCCCCCTTTTCTCAGTCGGCATCAGCTCTCTGCATACATTTGCATATGCTGTTCCGCAGCGCCCGAGCTCATCAAGGGAGGAATAATACTCAAATGTCTCCACCGTCATATCCTCATCACTGAAAAAAGGTACCCCGTCATTGATAAGGACATATTTCTTCCCACTATATTCCGGTATATCCTCCGGATCGAAGCCTTCAGGAAAGAGGGAACCATGAGGAACTACAGCTGCATCAGAAGCCGGGATCTCCTCCTCTGCCCAGGCATCTGACGCGGTCCCGTCTGTATCATCCGCAGCCTTCTCTACGGACTTCTGTGCAGACTCTGAAGCGGACTCTGAAGCACTCTCTGCCGGCATCTCTGTCTGAGCCTCTGTACTCCCGGCTGACTGCTGCGCATTCTCTGAAGCTCCCTCTGAAGCGCTCTCCTCATCATCGGTTATCTCTATAAGCTCCCAATTTCCGGCCCCTGCCTGCTCATCATGTCCTGTACCCGGATCCACGCAGGCCGTAAAAAGCAGAGCCCCCAACACTAATATCAGTATAATATTTGCAACCTTACTCTTCACGATATTTCTCCCTTCGAATCCCGGCCGCAGTCAGAGACGGCCTCCCTGTACATTCTTCGCATCGATCCAAATGCTGATCCGGGCATCTCCTCAGAAACGTGCGCCGCCGGGCGCACTATAAGAAACAGGTGCGGTCCCCTTTTGAGGATCGCACCTGTGTTTTTAATGCTTATTTACCGGCTATATTGCTTATCAAAGCTGAGGACCTGCTGCTACAAGCGCCTTGCCTGCATCATTGCCTTCATACTTCTTGAAGTTCTTGATGAACCTTCCGGCAAGATCCTTTGCCTTCTCTTCCCACTCTGATGCACTTGCATATGTATCGCGGGGATCAAGAATTCCTGAGTCAACTCCGGGAAGCTCTGTAGGAACCTCGAAATTGAAATAAGGGATCTTCTTTGTGGGAGCCTTGAGCACATCACCGTTAAGGATCGCATCGATGATACCACGGGTATCCTTTATTGAGATTCTCTTGCCTGTGCCGTTCCATCCTGTATTTACAAGATAAGCCTTAGCTCCGCTCTTCTTCATTCTCTTTACAAGCTCCTCGCCGTACTTCGTAGGATGAAGCTCAAGGAATGCCTGTCCGAAGCAAGCTGAGAAAGTAGGAGTAGGCTCTGTGATGCCTCTCTCTGTACCAGCAAGCTTAGCTGTGAAGCCTGACAGGAAGTAGTACTGGGTCTGCTCGGGATCAAGGATAGATACAGGAGGCAGTACTCCGAAAGCATCAGCTGAAAGGAAGATAACATTATCAGCTGCAGGACCTGAAGAGATCTTGTTTACATTCTTTGCGATCTTCTCGATATGCTCGATAGGATAGGAAACACGAGTATTCTCTGTTACTGACTTGTCAGCGAAGTCGATCTTTCCGTTAGCATCTACGGTAACGTTCTCAAGAAGGGCATTCCTCTTGATTGCATTGTAGATATCAGGCTCGCTGTCCTTGTCAAGGTTGATGACCTTGGCGTAGCAGCCGCCCTCGAAGTTAAAGACGCCCTCATCATCCCAGCCGTGCTCGTCATCACCGATGAGGAGTCTCTTGGGATCTGTTGAAAGAGTGGTCTTGCCTGTGCCTGAAAGTCCGAAGAAGATAGCTGTATGCTTACCCTCCATATCTGTATTTGCTGAGCAGTGCATGGAAGCGATGCCCTGAAGAGGAAGATAATAGTTCATCATTGAGAACATACCCTTCTTCATCTCTCCGCCGTACCATGTATTGATGATGACCTGCTCGCGGCTTGAGATATTGAAAGCTGCGCAGGTCTCGGAACGAAGACCCAGCTCCTTGTAATTCTCAACCTTTGCCTTGGAAGCATTATAAACCACGAAGGTAGGCTCAAAGCTTGCAAGCTCCTCATCAGTAGGCTGGATGAACATATTCTTGACGAAGTGTGCCTGCCATGCAACCTCCATGATGAAACGTACAGCCATCCTGGTATCCTTATTTGCGCCGCAGAAAGCATCTACTACAAAAAGCCTCTTGCCGGAAAGCTCCTTCTTTGCGATCTCCTTTACAGCTGCCCATGTCTCTTCGCTCATTACATGGTTGTCATTGGGATATTCATCGGTTGTCCACCATACGGTGTCCTTTGAATTCTCATCCATTACGATGTACTTATCCTTGGGAGACCTTCCTGTGAATTCACCGGTCATGACGTTCACTGTATCAAGCTCGGTCATTATGCCCTTGTCAAAGCCTGTAAGATCGCTCTTCATCTCCTCCTCATAGAGAAACTCGTATGAAGGATTGTGGATGATCTCGGTAACACCTGTGATGCCGTACTGTGTTAAATCTACATTTGCCATTCTATAACCCTCTCTTTTTTAAAAAATTTGTGTTAACAACGCAACATATATTTTACATGATTGAGCCGTAAAATCAAGACTTAAAGTATTCCTTATGCGTTTTCCGGCCTGATCGGTTTCCTGACACCTCTTAAGATTCACGCCATTCCAAACAGCTGGTCAAACCCCGTGACTCCCAGGATCTCTTTTATACTGTCCGAATAATTGATGATATGGAAGTTTCCCACACCGGAAAGCTTCTTGCGCATTGAAAGCAGCACCCTTAAGCCGGCTGATGAGATATATTCTGTTTCAGCCATATCAACGGTTATCTCCTTGATATCATCCGTCATGTTGTCATTAAAACCGGTAAGCAGATCGGGAGCCGTGATCGTATCCAGTCTTCCTTCCAGTTCACAGATAAGTCTGCTTCCCTCCACTCTGATCTCTGCCTTGAATTCCTTTCCCTTTTTTTCATCAGAGATCTTTTCTTTATTTACAGTCATTATCCATATCGGGATATTTTCATACGCTTCCCTGAGCGCCGACATTTCCTCAGGTGAATCCTTAAGACTCAGAAGATCAGGCACCTTATCCGCATAGGAGATCTCCCTGATATCAAACCCATATCCCGAAAAAAACTTCTTCGCCTCTTCCGGGGTCCCCTCCTGTATCACGGTGTGATTCTGGGCAATATCGGCAACCTTGGCTCCTCCCTTCAACATCATGCTTCTTATCATCTCTCCGTCAGCCCCGGTCAAGGCGTTGTATGTCACTACAGTGCTCTCCAGGGAAAACTTGTCTGCCGTGATCCAGCAGCCGCCATATTCTGCAAGCAGTCTGCTGATGTTTTTACATACGGAATCCAGCTCCGGCTCATTAAAATACCCCAGCAGTCCGTCCATCAAAATGCATATTTTTCCTTTCACACCCGAAAGCGCTGATTTCATGGAATCATAATTTGTGGCATCTACTGCCTTATAATTCAGATACTTCTGCTGCTCCTTTGTCGCTATCTTTCTTATAGCCGGCTCCACCTCCTCAATGACAGCAGGCAGATCAAAGCCGTAAAACGTTTTTTTCATATCTGCTATCGCCAGCCCTCTTGGAACATAACCGCAGGGCAGATCTACTATCACATCACAGCCTGATTCCCGGGCCAGTATATTACCAATATGATATCTTGCCTCATTTGAGATCATATATACCCTTGAGATCTCCGGCGGTGTTTTCATTGAACCCTTTACCGTCAGATCGATCTCCTCCGCAAGCTGTGCTGCCTCTTTGATCCCTGTGTGCCTTAAAAGTCCAAGACATCCCTTTGCCGTAGCAAAAACGGGATTCACTGCCAAAAACATCTCATGTCTGTCCATAATCATCTCCTCCTCTTTGATAAGCATTTTATCAGACATACACCGGATACTGTAAATGCCTGAAATAAAGACGCAACGGTATACTCTTTGGAAAGATCAGGATTTAAAATATCTTTTATAATTATCCACGGTCTCCCTTATGCGTTTTTCCGGCTTTATCAGCTCCTGTAATGACTCCCCCTTGTTCAGGGTATCTATTATGGCCGCTACATATCTGTTCATACCTACCGATGAGTAGTATTTCTTCTCGAAAAGCTCAGGCTTCTGATAGATGAGATTTGTCGTGAATATCTTATCAAAGACCCCCTCTTCATAAGCCCTGTCGAATTTTTCAAATCCGTGGGTAAAGAGTCCGAAGGTTGCGAAAACGAAAATCCTGGCGGCTCCCCTGGCCTTAAGCTGACCGGCCACATCTATCATGCTTCCGCCGGAGGATATCATGTCATCTATAACTACGATATCCTTGCCCTCCACCGACTCTCCGCAGAAATCATGGGCAATGATCGGATTCACGCCGTTCACTATCACACCGTAATCACGGCGTTTATAGAACATCCCTATATTCACCCCGAAAAGCGTCGCCATGAAGACCACCCTTTCCGTCGCTCCCTCATCCGGAGCCACAAACATCAGATGGTCGCTGTCGATAATTATATCCTCATATTCCGTGAGAAGGCTCTGGGTAAACTGCAGAGCCGGCGATACATTTTCAAGCCCATTCAGGGGTGTGACATTCTGCATTCTCGGATCATGGGCATCGAAGGTGATCACGCCATGGACTCCCATGGTCTCCAGTTCCCTGAGCATCAAAGCACAGTCCAGGGACTCCCTCATAGTCTTCCTGTGCTGTCTGCTTTCGTACAAAAACGGCATGATAACGGTTATCCTTGTTGCCTTGCCGTTACATGCCGCTATGACGCGCTTTAAATCCTGATAATGATCATCAGGGGACATTCTGTTAGGCGCGCCGTCCATTTTATATGTCAGGGAATTATTACATACATCCACAATGATATACAGATCCCTGTCTCTCACAGACTCACGTAATATCCCCTTCCCTTCTCCGCTGCCAAACCTCGGGCAGTCAGCCTGGATCAGATAATTGTCTGTGCCATACCATTCGCAGAGCACCTCATTTATGCGCTCTCCCGTTTTTCTGGCGGATTCAAGTGCTATTATTCCCGGTTTTCCTCTCATGGCGCCTCCATATGATCACTGCAGTGCGAGTTACAATAAAACATGTTTGAATTGGTTAACATAATATCCGGATGCAGGCCGCACCCGGTATCATTCCACAATAAAATCAGAAAGCAGCTCCTGCTCCGGGCTCTCCTGGGTCACAAGCCTCGGCGCTGTCCCGAATTTATTCTGATATGACTTCGCAAACTCCGTATAGCTTCCGTATCCGCAGGAATAACAAGCATCAGCCGGCGCCGTGCCCTCCTGTATCATCTCCCTGGCCTTTGTCAGCCTGCGGTTTGATATATATTCCTCCATCGGACACCCAAAGGCTCCCTCGAAATCATTAAGCATCGTCTGCTCATCAATATCAAAATGTGACGCTGTATCTTTTGCCGATACGCTTTCGCAAAGATTATCATTGACATATCTGAGTATATCCAGCATCATATCCCCCTCCGGAAGATGCAGGGGGACTATAAGAGCCGAATCCTCTCTGGTCCTTCCCGTCTCTATCAGAAAGCTCATGACGCAGAGTCTGGCCGCCAGATGGGCGGCGTAAGATGAAGAGGCATTCTCCGCCTCTATACGCTTCATTATACCTGCGAATCTGTCGCTCTCTCCTCCCCTGGGCCTTATCACATTGCCGCTCGAAGAGGAAAAAAGATCGTAGATGTGACATTCCGGGATATCAAAATCCTCTATCATGGCTGAGGATATATATAATGTATAACGGTCATACAGCTCCCCCGATGCGAATAAGGGCTGATGAGGCACATTCATCCCCACAAGGATGATATCCCCCGACATGATATCATAGCACTTCCCGTCTATCATATACCGGCCTGTCCCGTATTTCACAAAGGTCACCTTATAAAAGTCATGGAAGTGTATGCCCACCCCGGTACCTAATGTATCAGTATTATGGAATAGTCTGAAATCCTCGTGTAGGTAGCCTCTTGCCGTTACCTTCCCATCATCTGAGCTCATCATATCTCCTGTTATTCCCGCTCCCGTAACCGGCTGCCGGTCGGAATGCTGTGAAAAGCAAATGTCAACATATCACAGAATTATAATCGCATTCATATCCTAAATCAAGAAAGAGTCTTCTGTCCGAAAAGAACACGGTTTCACTGCCATATCCCAGGGGTAATGCAGGCAGGATTCCGGAGACTGAACCGGAAACTTTGCTATTGTATATACCTCAGAATATCCTCATATTCGAACTGATCAAAGGCATACCTTATCTTCTTCCAGCGCTCCGCCTCAGCTTCAGGCAGGGAATATCCCTCCATCCGCTCGAGGATCTCCTCGAGACGGCTGATATCCATAGCATCTGCCGCCTCCTTTATTTCCTCATATACCGATTCCATCATCTCTGCATCGGCCTCCGGTCTGGTCTCATCAGGCGTTTCCTCAACAAAGAGAGCCGACAGCGGCTTCTTGAGCCGCATATATTCATCCATAAAGGCCTTATGGTGTTCCCTGATATAAAGTCCATCCTTTGCCTTGCCGGCATCCTCCAGCTTTTGCGCCATTTCTCCGAGCTCCGGATCACCTATTATCCTTGCAGAGCTCTTGAGGGAATGGATCCGCACCGTGTAATCCTCATATGCTTCCTTTATATATGACTCCTCAAGCTCTTCCGATGTCTCATCCATAGATTCATAAAAGACCTTCAATACAGGAAGATACTCCTTCAGAGTGCCGCAGTTTTTTATCCCGCTTTCCGTATCGATGCCAAAAGCATGCAGCACGGATAATCTTTCCCTTAAATCCCCGCTTGCTTCTTCAGATCCGTTTTCACTCTTTTGAGCTGACTCGATCTGCTTCTCCTTCGGTAGATAATGCATCAGCATATCCTCCAGCTCAGAAGGATCAACCGGCTTTGAAAGATAGTCCTCAAAACCCTCTGCCTTATAATAATCCCGGGCTCCCGATAATGCATTCGCAGTAAGACAGATAACGGGCGTATTTGTATTCGGACCGTCTGTCTTTTCCTTTAATTCATGCAGCGTTTCAATGCCGTCCTTTTTAGGCATCATATGATCAAGGAATATGATATCGTAAAGGTTCATCGCTGCAAGCTGAAGTCCCTCTTCACCTCTTTCAGCAGTATCAACCGTTACAAGTGTCTGCTTTATCAGATTCTTAAAAACCATAAGGTTCATCCTGTTGTCATCCACGACAAGCACTCTGGCATCAGGCGCTGTGAACTTTGTCCTGTATTTCCTGTGCCCCCGGTCTCCGTTACGATAATGCTCATAGTCGCCGAGCTTTTCCCGGTCTGTAACCTTCTGTCTTAATGAGAAGGAAAAAGTCGAACCCTCGCCATAAATACTCTCGACCTGAAGTGATGAGCCCATAAGCTCAAGCAGACTCTTCGTGATACTGAGTCCCAAACCTGTTCCCTCTATATTTCGATTCCTTTTTTCTTCTATTCTCTCAAACTCCGAAAAAAGCTTCGGAAGATCCTCGGATTTTATTCCGATACCTGTGTCGCGTACTGCTACATTCAGCATAATGCTGTCAGGATCGTCCGCGCAGCTTTCATATTTGATAACGAAAGCTATGCTTCCCTTACGGGTGTACTTCACCGCATTCGTCAGGATATTGGTAATGACCTGCTTCACGCGCACTTCATCACCGTACAGGTGCTTCGGTATATTCCTGTCAAAATCAAGCTCCAGAAGCAGTCCCTTTTCATCGGCTCTTATGGCGATCATATTCACAAGACCCCTTATGACATCCGACAGATCGTACTCAACAGGCAGTATCTCTATCTTTCCCGCGTCGATCTTTGAAAAATCAAGGACATCATTGATAAGCCCGAGAAGGACAGTACCGGCATTCTGGATATTATCTGCATAGGCGATTATTGTATCATCCTCCGCCTCCCTCAGTATCATCTCATTCATACCGAGCACTGTATTTATCGGTGTGCGGATCTCATGCGACATATTTGCAAGGAAATCTGACTTTGACCTGTTTGCGTCATCAGCAGCCTTTCTGGCAGCCTTCAGCTCCTCCATCGAAGAGAGCAGATTCTGATAGTCAGGCGTCTCGACACCGATATAGAATATGTACAGGGCAAGTACGGCGCCGAAATAATTAAAGAGTATCCCGCCGGTTATCCCGAATGTATTCAAAAGCTCAAGCAGTATACTGCCGATCGCAACGAAAAAAGCAGACATAGAGGTCCAGCGCGCTCTGCGGCTCAGTTTTTTCCTGAAAACGACAAAAATGACCACGACATAGAGCAGAAAATAAAGCTCATACACATATCCGAGCAGGACGCGGTCCCTGATCGGCACGGTTTCCACGACAGCTTCTCCCTCATAAAGTATGATCTGCCGGAAATAGACCGTCACGACAACCAGTATACTGGATATGACCAGGAGGGAGTTTATTGCAAGGAAGAGCTTTTTCAGCCTGAACTCCTCAAAGAAGCCTTCCATATATAAAGCCATATAGTAAGTCAGCAGGATATTGGCAAGATATACCAGCAGCAGAAGGGCAAGCTTTACCGGCGGCGGTGTGGGATACAACCCGGAATCCCTGAAGATATTATCCAGAATGCTTATCAGATTGCCTATGACTATGGTGATAGTGAGGGTCCTGAATTTAAGGTTTTTATGCACCTGACCGGAGCCCAGCGCGCATATAAGGATGTACAATACCACGCTGAAAACAAATGCAGCCAGGCTGAAAGATATATGAAGCAATGTCTCCTGGTTTATGATACCACTCATGAGATATTCCCCTGACCAAATGTAACCACGTTTTGATGTTTATTATAAAACAGCATATCGCTAATAATATAAAAAAAGCCACCCAAATGCAAGAAACCTGGCTCATACCTGTCCACCCGGTCGACGCCATATATCCAGTACCCCGAACTACGCGGAGATGTTCTCAGGGAGGTGGCTGAGGAGATGTATACTGTAAATGCAGATGTAAATCAGAGAAGTGAAACCTCCATAACTTCAGACAAATGATAAAGGACGGTACAGGAACCGTTTTAGCTCCTGTACCGCCTTTTTGATCATGTTGCCCGGAGTCATGTTGTCCGGAATCATGTCGCCCGGAAGTTTGAATTATGTTAACTTGTGAGCTCTAAACAATATAAAAACCGCCGAACCTGACAGGGGTTGGTCATAAGGAATCCACCGCTTCGCGGTACCCCTTATGACGAATCCCCGTCAAATTCGACGGTTATCCATCACGAATACGATATTCGGTTTCAAATGCCTCGCAGCCGCAAGACGCAAAAAGGGCGCCGTTAGCCCTTACTGTGCTCTGCTCTGCTCTGCTCTGCTCTGCTCTGCTCTGCTCTGCTCTGCTCTGCTCCAAGGAGCGTATTTCTATTTCGCATGGCTGTCAAGCCCTTTCCGTAAATATCCGTGAAGCGAAATGATGAATAGTCTAAATCGTCAACACACACTTCTCGCCGTATCCGTCCAACAAGCTGTCGTGGGTGATCATCGTCATTTCCTCTGTCTTGGCCTGCGCAATCAAGATCCTGTCAAAAGGATCGTTATGCGGCGGTTCTCCATCTTTCCGCTTCAAGCCGCCTACCGCGAGCACATGCCTGTTTTCTATGGCCAGCGGCGTAAAGCCCGCCTGAATACACCCGCCTACAAATGCGTCTCCATCCACAGGCATCGCAGTGGGGTTCTTGCTGTGTTTGATCACGATTTCCCACACGGAAGCACTGCTGAAGAAAATGTCATTCTCCGGGTCATTGATCCATGAGAGTATTTGCGCGGGCAGCTTGTATTCCATACACATCGACCAAAACAGAATATGCGTATCCAGCAGTATTTTCATAGGCTCTCACCCATAAACATTGTCGCGATTTCATCATTCAAATCGTCAAAGTGCTCGTCGAAATCAGCCGGCAGGACAAAATCAGACTTACCGGTCCTCTTAAAGCCGGTTTTATGGGCATCCGGCATAACGGCGGATTCAGAATAGCCGCTCAACATTTTTAACAGATCGACTACAACCTGCTGGCTTCTTACCGGCAGCTTCTCCATCATAGTCGTCGCCTGCTGCACCAATGTCATTCAATCACCTCCGTTTTTTCACCGCTTCCCGCCGAACCTGACAGGGCACACTGTGTTCATCATCACAGTGCCGTTCTACAGCAGTCTCAAAAGCTGAATCAGTTCATGCGACTCCTTGTCCTTCCTCTCAGTGGTTCTCCTATCGAAAGGCTGAAACCTGTTATTCCCGTAGAACGAGCGTAGCTTATCATCGTTGTTTGTTTCAAGGAAGATCACCATCCCGCCAGCCTGATATTGTAGCAGCTCTATTTGGTTCACCGCCAAGGCAAGAAATTCTGCCCCTGTGATCCTCTCGTTCGCGCCATCCGCATAGTTTTTGCCAAGCTGAGCTATCAGATAAGCCGCCAGGCTATATGTGTGTTCTTCTTCATTCAACGTGTGACTCTCGACAGCTTCTTTCTGACCGTATTGCTGAACGGTTCTCCGCTCACGGTGATCGGCTTGATGGTCAGGGCAAAGTAACCAAGCAACTGTGCATTATCCGTGGCAAACACAAGGTAGGTCACAGACTGATGCTTATTGGTAAAGTCGATTGCCTGTCGTTTCAGGAAGTCCTCAACATCCTGATTTCGTTCGCAGGAAAACTCGGAGAGCAACTACCTCAGAGTGTCCTCTCCGAATTGTTCCTCGTCATCCGCATTCTTCAAGTACTCACGAATGTTGATGACAGTAAATTTGTCATCTTGCTTCATTCGCTTTCTTCCTCTTCTGCATGAACTTCGCTATGTCCTTCGGGTCGGTCAAAACCCTTGCGCTGACCTTGTGGACAGGAGTCTTGTCATTGGCTGCAGCCTCAATCGCATCAGCAAACGCTTCAACTTGTTTCTTACCTGATATAACAAAGTTCTTCGTGATACTCGACGTAGCCATTCTGCTCACCTCCCGTTTCCCAGAGTCTACGCTCTTCATTCTTGTATCGTCACATTCCCAAAATACTTAACCTCCGAAATTGCACACTATACATATAGATTAAAGCAGAACCCGCGGCTGATTTCAACGGATTTTTCAGAAAATTTCCTGAACAAGAAACAGGCGAGAACCATCGCCTCGCCTAAAACGGAGTGTATTACAAGCACCTCATAGCCGTCATCCTTCACGACCACCCTGTCCAGGTAGCGGATGACCAGGTCGTTGTTGAAAGCCTCCATCCGCCCATTCTCTTTTGGAAACGCCCCCTCACATTCTTTCGGCGGCAAATCGGTCAGCGCCTCCCTCCGGCACCGTGTACTTCGTGCGGCTGAAGAAGTCATCGTAGTCGCGGCAGGCTCCGGTCTCTTCTACAGTTTCTGCCTCCCTCGCCATCCACTCCGGCAGGCTGTTCTTGACCATCTCGTCCACCAGCTCCAGCAGGAGCCTGATCTGTACCTCTGTGTTTGCGTGCTCATCGTACCAAAAGAACTATTCTCTGATGCCGAGGCGGAACTTGCAAAATATAAAGAGATATTTGGTGCTCTGAGTTTCCCACCACAAAAAGCATGACGGGACTTCGCATTATACAAAGCCCCGCCACGCCTGTGAGATGATCAAGGTATCAATTAAGAAGTTTTGTCAGTCTTTATAGATCAGGTTGAAAGCATAACCTTCGAAGTTCAGAGGTGATGTGAAAACGAAGGGAAGTGCGTCCGTATCCTGATAGATATGGATCTGTCCGTATTTATCCATAGCCATGACTGCGTATGTCCTTCCTGTCTTCTGATACTGTCCCGGGATATACAGCTGGAGTGTCCCGTTCTTGAGTGTGTCGGTATTTGCTCCGCCGTATGACATCGAGAATGAGAAAGCCTCCTTAAAGCCCTGGGGAACATTCGCCGTGAAGGCTGCCTTGCACAGAGGCCCCTGCTCCTGCTTGCCGAACATCGCCTTAAGGTCCGGTGCTCCGTTTACGATATAGAAGGCCGTGATCGCATCCGGATTAATCAATAATCCGTGATTATTATCATCATCATCGTCATCGTCATCATGATGGCTGTCCTTATCGGAATCCTTGTCCTTTACCTTAAGGGTGAAATTTATAACACATCCGGATCCGCTCTCATGTCCGTCCGCCGTATAATCTATGGTTACCGAGAACTTGTATTTTCCGGTTTTCTCAGGCTTGCCTTTGATCACAAAGCAGTCTCCGTGTCTATCTGTCGACTGTACCACCTCAATCCCTTCGGGTACATCTCCGTTCACTTCAAACCTGGAGATCTTGACATTATTGAGATTATCGCCTCCTTTTTCGGATATGTTGTATTTCATTCCGAATTTTTCATCGATAGTAAGATCCTCTCTGATATCGAATTCATCCCTCTGCCCGGGTTCCGGCTCAGGACCTGGTTCCGAATTCTTCTTAAATCCTGCCTTAAGCTCTATATTTTCCTTTATATCATTTACGGTAAAGGAAGTTTCTGCCTTCTTTGAATCCTCAAGGCTGACACTGCCCTTTACAACTGTCCACTCCGTGAATTCATATCCTTCATCGGCCTCAGCCTTTATATTTACCTTTTCATCCTTCTTTGCCGAGGTTTTGTCCGCTGATGCCTTTCCTCCCTCATATGCTGTGACGCTTACGCTTACCTCATCTTCCGCAACCTTCTTAAACCCAGCCTTAAGCTCTATATTGTCCTTTATATCATTTACGGTAAAGGAGGTTTCTGCCTTCTTTGAATCCTCAAGGCTGACACTGCCCTTTACAACTGTCCACTCCGTGAATTCATATCCTTCATCGGCCTCAGCCTTTATATTTACCTTTTCATCCTTCTTTGCCGAGGTTTTGTCCGCTGATGCCTTTCCTCCCTCATATGCTGTGACGCTTACGCTCACGCTGCCCTCGGGAAGCGCCTTGAAGTTTGCTGTAACCGTAACATCCCTTGCAGGCATGTTAAATGATGCTCCTGTTGCAGATGCAGGATTCACAATAGTCACTCCCTCAGTCTCTGTGGTCCACTTATCAAACTCATATCCTTCTGCCGATGCTGCTGTAAGCTTTACTGTAGTTCCCTCTACAATATCGCTGCTCGGCTCCGCCTTTGCAGTACCGTTTTCAGCACTTACCTCTACTTTATATGTAACAGGCGAGCCGTCACCTATAACCACATGCTTTGCACCTGCACCATCCTTTTTTATTGTATAGCCGTTAAACGTATAAGACCCAAGTGTAATTGAATAGCTTTCGCTGCTACCTCCTTCAGGCGTCTGTATGCTTACGTCATCTATTGTTATATTATTTAATGACATGATCGCAACCTGATCATCATGACTTACCTTAGCCTCAAGATTGCCTCCGGTAATGTTCAGCGCCCCAACAGATATCCCGGACACGAGGAACCTTCTGCCATCGCTGTATTCATGATTGGCTCCTGTGGCTTCGGCATAGACATTTCCACCTGATATATTGAGAGTCATTTGAGAGTACATAGTCCCACTGCGGATTTCCTGACCGATACCGTAGTCCCCTCCTACAGCCTTTACGGTACCACCGGTGATATTAACGGTCGGTCTGCTCCAGCTTCCGCATCCAAGGGCAGCCTCGACGGTTCCTCCTGAAATATTTATGGTCCCCGCAGATATTCCTTTTGCACCGGTTTTAAGCGTTCCGCCCTTCATATTGAATGTTCCTCCGCCAAATACCGAACCGGCATCATCGTTTTTTATCTCCACATTTCCGCTTTCTATAGTCAATTCAGGTCTTCCGCTGGTAAAAATAGGAGCATTTGTACCGGTAGTGCCTATGGTCAACTTATGGTTTCCTTCACCTTGTCTTATTGTAAGTTTATCTCCTGCACTCATGACTATTTGTGCTTCACTTGAAAGCGCCAGTGTTTTGTCCTGGTCAATGATAAATATTACATCTCCGTTGATATTATACCGAGTGTTGCCATCCAGTGTTGAAACATTATATGTCCCACTGGACAGATCTTGTGTCGCCGCCTTCGCCTCCTTCGGATTTGCCAACCCGATCAGCAGTCCTGCCATTGCGGCGAGCACTCCAAAAATAACTTTCGATCTTTTCATGATCTCCTCCTGTCCTCCTGCCAATTTTAAATCTCATGTTATTTTAATATTCCAGACAGTAATCCCGTCCTTCGGGATGAACCTGGATCCTAGCAGGCAGCATGATACACCCACTATGACGACAAGATTTTAAGCTGTCACCCTCTCTCCCACAAGCGTCAAATATGCGACATTTACAATTAATATTCATTTCTGTCAGTGTCAAATTAGTGACATACGTGTTAATCTCCACGCTTTACGGCTTTATCTCATCAGGTTTTACCTGTATCGATCTTTTTCCGGTCTGTTTTTCTTCACTTATAAAGGATATGGTTTCGAATGCAGGCAGACTGGCCCACAGTTATTTGATAACGATCGTTGTGCTAATTTGTCTCAAAAAACAATAACACAGCGTTGTGTTTTTATCTCAACGCTGTGTTAAATATCTCAGATGTGCGATGCCGTGGCGGTGTCAGGTGGATGTTCCTTTTGGCACTTAGGGCTCCCTTTTACAACCCGACGTCTTCACTGTCATCAATTTCGCTGTCGTCGGAATCGTCTTACTCATCAGAATCATCGGTGCCTTT
>CAMUZQ010000014.1 GCA_947165275.1 uncultured Lachnospiraceae bacterium
TTTCTAAGTAACATCACGCCTCGAAAAAGTACGGCGCTGAAAACATCTTGCCCCAGCGAGCCCCTACACAGTAGACTTAGTTAGTAGCGTAGAGGGCTTGGAGGTGGTTATGTGTTTCTTGAGGGAATTTGGAGCCGCTTTTCGCTCAGACGAAATCCACTTCCCGTAAGCACTTAGGTTTGAGCTGATATGCGAGATTTATCGAGTATATTAGCTCAAATCTTAGTGCGTCGTGGAAGTTAGTTCGGCTGAGCCTTGGCTCTGACCGAAAGAAACACATGACCACCTCCAAGCCAAAAACACAATCGCAATAAAGTATACTTTACAGAGGAGGTAAAGATCATGCTCAAGGAATGGGTTAAGGCGGAAAAGCCGGAAAACGAAGAAATAAACCTCAGTCTTAAGGAAGCAAGAACAAAGCTGAACGGGATGCAGATGGCGATAAAAGAGAAAAAGCTCCCGGTGCTTGTGATATTTGACGGCTGGGGCGGCGCAGGCAAGGGAAGCATTCTCGGAAAGGTGATAAAGAACCTGGATCCGAGATTCTACAAGACCGAAACCCTGTCAAAGCCAGCGGAGGATGAGCTTCGGAGACCTTTCCTTTACAGATATTTCGTGCGTATCCCGGAGGCCGGCAAGTTTTCATTCTTTGACGGCAGCTGGATGGACGAGGTAACGAAGGCGAGACTTCAGGGGAATACGGACAGCAGGACCTATGAAAGACAGCTTACCTCCATCAAGCGTTTCGAGCGCACACTGTCAGACAATGGATATCTGGTCGTGAAATTTTTCTTCAATATCTCCAGGCAGGAGCAGAAAAAGCGTCTTAAGGAGCTCACAGAGAGCAAGAGCACGGCCTGGAGAGTCAGCAGATGGGATATATGGCAGAATAAACACTATAAAGAATGCGTGGATGTCTATGATGATTACCTTGAGTCGACAAACCAGTTCATCGCTCCCTGGTATTTTATTGATTCAAAGAACCGTAAATGGGCAGAACTGCAGGTGACAGAGCTTCTGGTGAAAAATATCGAAACTGCTCTTTTGAATGAGGGACGCAGATCAGTGCTTCTCCAGAATGTATTCCCGTTAAAAAAGATGCCGTATCTTGCAGATATCAGCCTTGATAAAAAGACAGATGATGCAGAATATGAAAAGGAACTGTCCGCTCTTCAGGCGACGCTTTCGGATCTGCATAACAGGATATACAAGAAAAAGATACCGGTCATAATAGCATACGAGGGCTGGGATGCAGCCGGCAAGGGCGGCAATATCAAGAGACTCACGGCAGCTCTTGACCCCAGAGGCTTTGAGGTGGTGCCCGTTGCTTCACCGGAGCCGCATGAGAAAAACAGGCATTATCTCTGGAGATTCTGGAACAGGCTCCCCAAGGATGGACATATCACGATCTTTGACCGTACCTGGTACGGCCGTGTCATGGTGGAAAGGCTTGAGGGCTTCTGTTCCGAGAATGACTGGATGAGGGCATACAATGAAATAAATGAATTTGAGAAGGAGCTTCATGACTGGGGAGCAGTCATAGTCAAGTTCTGGGTACAGATAGACAAGGATACCCAGCTTGCAAGATTTAACGACAGACAGAATACACCCGAAAAGCAATGGAAGATCACGGATGAGGACTGGCGCAACCGTGAGAAATGGGATCAGTATGAGGTAGCGGTGAATGACATGATCCAGAAAACAAGTACGGAATTTGCGCCATGGCATATCCTGGAATCTAATGATAAGCACCATGCAAGGATAAAGGCTCTTAAAACCGTTATAAAGGCTATTGAAAAAAAGCTTGAAGGGTGATCTGCTTCTGCTTCAGTACGGACTCCTTGTTTCCGGACAGTACGGTATGAACTGGTCCTCATCAGGGAAATGATCCTTGCCCATGTCCTCGGTTGACAGGAAGAAGTAGTCGTGACTGAGATGAGCTGTGTCTGTGTAATTTTCAGAAACCGGATCATCCCAGGTCACATCGACAAGATAATACTTATCGCCGGCCTTTATATAATTCCAGGCATGATCCTCTGTCTCTCCCTTTGAGTTCACTGCCTTGCCGGAGATATAGCCGCACTCTATGCCGAATCTGTTCATTATCAGCTGAAAGGCCCTTGCGTAGCCGGCGCATACGGCCTTGTGCCTTACCAGGGCCCCGTATGCGGTATAGGCATAGTCAAAATGAGGGTCTGTCCCGCTTCTGGCATAATACAGTACATCTGCGTCATATTTTGTATTCCGGATAAGCCTGTCATGTACCCAGAGAGCCTTGTCATAGTCGCTGCCGTCCGGACATTCGACAACATATGAGTTTACGGCAGAATCCAGTGCGGAAGCCATAGTCTCCAGAGGATAGGGGTGATCTGCAAATTCGGGCTTAAAGGTCAGAGTCTGATCATCATCACGTGTGACAGTCTCTGCCTCGGCGCCCCCTGTAAGCCAGAAAAGCTCCGGATGGGCATCGATAAGTCTTGTATATTCGTCAAATACATCCTGAGCCGCGATCTCATCATCGGTAAATATCACGCTGCTTCCGTATATCGACAGCTCCTTATATAATCTGTCGTAGACCGGCTCATTGACGGGCTCGTTCATGCTTGCGGTGTTATTTGTGATCTGTGATGCCTGTGATACCGTTCCTTTTTCAGTATCATCCTCATTCACGGCATTTTCCGAAGCTTCTCCGGCATCCGCTGAGATGAGATCCGACAGACTGAGATCTTCATCCGACATGGTTTTCATACAATAGATCATCAGGGCAAAAAGGATAGCCGGACCAAGCCATCTGGGAATGGAGGATCCCTCATGCCCTGTCTTTTTTCCGGAAAAACCTGTGGCTATACAGACCGGTGAATAGAAGCCAAAACCTATAAGGGTTCCTGCAAGAGCCCACAGCTCATCATCTATTGCGATCATTCCGCCGGTGTAATGATATTTGACCGCCTCCAGAAGCGTTAAGGTGAAAACAGAAAAAATAAGCGCTCCATTCAGGCTTTTTCTTCCGATCGCAAAGGGAAAGAGCAGTCCTACGGGTATGGAAAAGACCAGATAGTCAACATATTCATTTATATATTCCGTATATGCTCCGTCTTTGATGAAGCCTATGGCCCGCAGGGTCCTGATCTGGACATTGACGGCTCCTTCAGGGATGTTTTTCAGCATCAGGAGGAAAACCGCAAGCAGATAGGCGGCCAGCAGCATGGATGATATGAGCCTTACAAAAACAGTCTTTTTCATACCCTATAGGATATATAATCCCGATGACAAAAGCAAAGGAAATTTCTTCCCGCAGTCTGTCAGATCTGTCTTATCAGATCCAGGAATTCCTGCTTATATTCATCATCCAGCTCCAGCCTTGATATCTGCGCCGACACGTCCTCCATGCTGAGCTCACCGATGTATTCGCTCTTATTTATGACCATGCCGCACTCTGCAACATACGCCGCAAAAAGTGTATCACAGTCCGGCCTGCCGGTATAACACTCACTGCCGACCGGGAAATATATGAGCTTTGATTCATCCTCCTCAGGCTCCTTGTAACGGACTGATACGGTAAGCCATTCATCAGAAGTTTCTCCGATTTCGGAAAGATCTGTATTCTGGTAACGAAGCCCGGCGCTGCTGTCATCTTCATTATCATTAAGCTTTATCTCATACATCACGGTAACCTCGTGTCCGCTCCCGATCTCACCGCCGTCCTTTGTATCATCACTGAAATCCTTTGCGGCCATCTGCCTGTTTTCATAGCCTATAAGCCGGTATTCGCTGACGTATTTCGGATTAAATTCCGTCTGGAACTTCACATCCTTCGCCACTGTAAAGAGGGTGGAATTAAACTCATCCACAAGTGTCTTTTTGGCCTCCGAAAGACAGTCGATATATGAATAATTTCCGTTTCCTTTATCTGCCAGCGTTTCAAGCACACGCTCGTTGTAGTTTCCTGTTCCGAAGCCCAGCACCGACAGGAAGACCCCGCCTTCCTTTTTGTCCGAGATAAGCTCTTCAAGCTCATCCTCCGAGGTGATACCCACATTCAGGTCGCCGTCGGTAGCCATGATGACACGGTTGTTCCCTCCCTTTATGAAATATTTCTCTGCAAGTCTGTATGCGGATCTTATGCCATCACCCCCGTTTGTACCTCCGGAAGCGGAAAGATCGTTTATTGCCCGCTTGATCTTCACATGCTCGTTTCCGGGAACCCCGGCTATCACTATGTCGGATGATGATGCGTAAGTAACGATCGATACCCTGTCATTTTCATCAAGGTCATCCACCAGCATGTCGAAACCCATCTGAAGGAGCGGAAGCTTGTCATAAGAATCCATTGATCCCGAAACGTCGATAAGAAAGACTATGTTTGACGGAATATCATCGATAGTATTCAGTTCCTTAGCCTTGATCCCCAGGTTGACAAGCTTCGTTCTGCGGTTCCAGGGGCAGTCGATTATGGAGGCATTCACTGCAAAAGCATCCCCTCTGCCGGGTTTTTTATAATTGTAATTGAAATAGTTCACAAGCTCTTCAGTCCTTATCGAGCCGGAAGGTATATCCTTAAGTGAACAGCCGTCGTTTATCATCCTTCGAAGATTTGAATAACTGGCAGTATCGATATCTGCGCCAAAGGTGGAAAGAGGGGATGTAGCTGTATCCGAAAACTGGTTTTCCGTTGTGCTCTTATATTTCTCGCCGGGTTCATATACGGCTCCAGGCACGCTGTATCCCTTGCAGGCCTCAGTATAGCTGTAGCCGTAAGCCTCACAGGCTTCCTCCGGGTATAATCCGTAATCCCCGGCTTCATAGCATTCAGATCCTTCGGCATCACAGGAACTGTATTCCCCGGAAATACAGGCTTCATCAGAGCTCTCTGCTATTCCGGCTTCCTCAGAGCTTTCTGCTATTCCGGCTTTGTCATAGCTCTCTGCTATTCCGGCTTTGTCAGGATACTCCGCTGCGATATAGGAAGGCGAAGTATCCGCTGCGCCGTCACAGGATGAGACAGACATTGAGCCGCATCCGTTCAGGGATGCTGTTACTGTGGTTACGATGAGCAATGCTGCGATAGTTTTCTTCTTCATATCCTTATCCTCCGTTTTCTATGCTTGTGTAATACCGCTCTCTGCGGCATTTTTTACGCCTCTGACTATATAGACGCAAAAAAGAAACGAAGGTTTCGGATATATTGAAAAATTTTTTCTGTTTTTTTGTTTGGACCATCAACCCCGTCCCCAAGGTCCGTCGGTTTGAAATCCCCCAGTGTTTGTGCTACCATATTAGCGCATCTGGATCAATTCTATATTTTTCTACAGATCATCTAATCTTCAGGAGGTCCCATGTATCTTTGCGGCAACAGGTACAAGGTGCTCGGACGACTGGGTGGAGGCGGTTTCGGAAACGTTTATCTCGCGGAGGATCAGTTTTTAAAGAAAACATGGGCTCTTAAGGATATCGGGAGTATCAATGATATCTCCTATACCCTTGTCAGGGCAGAGGTCAGCGTTCTTACAAAGGTCTCCCATCCGGGAATAGTCCGTATCACGGATGTATTTATTTCAAATGATCATATCTTTATCGTCATGGACCATATCAGGGGCATGAATCTGGAGGAGCTTCTGGGCTCAGGCAGGAGGCTCTCCGGACATATGCTGCACAAATGGTCCATGGAGCTGTGTGATGCTGTCTCTTATCTGCATCATATGCAGCCTCCGGTCATACTGTGCGATATAAAGCCACAGAATATAATGGTAAAACCCGACGGACACATTGTGCTCATCGACTTCGGAGCCGCCATCCCCTGCGCTCCGGCAGAGACTGCTGAGTCCTTTTCATTTGCCACAAGGAAATATGCCTCGCCGGAGCAGCTTCAGGGAAAAAAGCCCGTTATCAAAAGCGATATCTATTCTCTGGGAAAGGTCCTTGACCGTTTATACGGCAGGGATAAACCCTTCGGTCTTTCCTTTGTGATAAAGCGCTGTACGATGAAGGATCCCGTATTTCGTTTCGGAAGCGTCAGGGCAGTGCAGAGAGCTCTTATCCTTTCAGCTTCTCTTACAAGGATCCTGATATGTCTGATACTGCTGCTGACCGCCGGCTGCCTTATCCTTTCAAAGGCAGGTGAGAAGGCACGGCTCATCAATGAAAGCGCAAGAGCTGCGCAGGCCTATGAACAGGGTCTTATGTGCTTTTATGAGCTTGATGACTATGAAGCCGCAAAACGGTATCTGAGTGAGGTCCCTTCAGAGGAATATCCTGAAGCTGCTTATTATATTGAGATCTCTGATCTGATCATGTCGGACGGGACTGATGAAAAGCTTGATGAGGTCTTAAAAAGCTTCGAAGCCTTCAATGAGAGAGAAATATTTCCGGCAGGTATTGACCGATATATGAAAAATTCCTTCTGCATAGCAAGGATCTATATGTCATACGATATGAAGGACAGCCGTTACGAAGATGCCTGCAGTATACTTTCCCATATACTCACGCTGTGCAGGGCTGACCCGGAAGAAGAAAAAAAAGATCTGCAGCAGTACGAAGGTGACGCTCTGCGCATGCTCATCAATCTTCTGATACTTCAGGGGAGGTCTGATGAGGAGCTTAGGAGCAAAAGCTACCATGAGGCCATCGGATACATAGAGGAGCTGACAGCGCTTGATGAAAGCCATGACGACCGGACCCTTATATCCGGATATATGGATGAAGCCGCCCTCTATACGGAGCTCGGCGAATATGACAATGCCCTCAGGATCTATGACCGTGCAGAAGAGCGCTTTCCGCTGGCTCCTGAAATAAAATACTTTTCACATCTGTCTCTTCTGATGCAGTCTGATGCCTCAGAGGATGAGATACTCTCCCTTTGGAAAAGGATAGTACAGGTTCCGGGGATAGAACAGGATGAGGGCTTTGAAAAAATGAAGGAGAGGATGGAGGGATATCTTACAGATTCTTAACCTTGAATTCCCTCTCTGTCTCACGGCGCATATCCTTTTTGGCTATGCTTTCTCTCTTGTCATACAGCTTCTTTCCTCTTCCGAGACCTATGAGAAGCTTTACCTTTCCCCTCTTCAGATATACCTCAAGAGGAAGGAGCGTATATCCCTTTTGTGTAAGCTGTCCCTGCAGCTTCATTATCTCTTTTTTGTGTGCCAGCAGTCTTTTTTCGCGAAGAGGATCCTTATTGAAGATATTTCCTTTTTCATAAGGTGTTATATTCATTCCGTAAATGATAAGCTCTCCGCTCCTGGCATCGATATATGCTTCCTTTATCGAGCATTTTCCTGCGCGTATGGATTTGACCTCCGTCCCGAAAAGCTCGATCCCGACCTCCAGCTGGTCCTCTATGAAATAATCATGATAAGCCTTTTTATTGTTCACTAATACTTTTTTTCCGCTGTTATCCGCCATATCCTTACTCCGCCATTCTGAAATCGATCTCCATGGCTGCCTTGTCCGCCCTTACGGCTTCAACTATTACAGGCTCGCCAAGTCTGTATGTCCTGCCGGTGGCGCGTCCCCTTACCTGATAACGCATCTCATCAAGCTCGTAATAATCATCCGTCATATCACGAAGCGGGATCATACCCTCAATGCAGTTTTTAAGCTCCACATATATCCCCCAGTCCGTCACACCGGAGATGACGCCGTTATATTCCTCTCCGATATGGGACTGCATATATTCGATCATCTTCAGCTTATCGGCATCCCTTTCCACATCATCAGCCCTTCTTTCAAGAGAGCCCGATCTGTCAGCGACGCCGCCCAGTATCTCCCTGTAATGCGCTGTTTTCTCATCTGTCAGCTTAAACCTCAGATACTCTTTTATTATACGGTGTATCTGAAGATCGGGATAGCGCCTTATAGGTGAGGTAAAATGTGTATAATACTTCAGGGCAAGACCGTAATGTCCCCTGCACTCCGTTGAATACTTCGCCTGCGACATGGCCCTTAAGGCCAGTGTCCTGATAAGGATCGCGGCATCGGTATCCTCCACCTCCTTAAGGAGCTTCTGTAGCTCTCCTGCTCCTGCACTGCCGTCCTTTTTTAATTTAATATGACATCCGAAGCCTGTTACAAAAAGAGCAAGCTCCCTTATCCTGTCCTCATCCGGATTGTCATGGATCCTGTAAATAAAAGGAAGTCCCTGATCGGAAAAAGTCATTGCCACAGTCTCATTTGCAAGGATCATGAAATCCTCAATGAGCCTTGTTGCCTCATTCCTTTCATGTATCCTGACGTCCAGTGTCCTTCCTGCATCATCAAGCAGTATCTCCGGCTCCGGAAGATCAAAATCTATCGCTCCGTGTCTGACTCTCCTGCGTCTTATAAGCCCTGATACGTCACGCATATCATTAAGCATCGGGACTATGTCCTCATACTCCCTGCATAGATCCTCATCTCCTTCCAGGATCTTTTCAACATTGCTGTATGTCATCCTGTGACGGCTTCTTATCACACTCTCAAGGATCCTGGACTTTTTTACCTTTCCCTTTTCATCAAGAGTCATTATGCATGAAAGGGTCAGTCTGTCCTCGTCCGGATTCAGCGAGCAGATCCCGTTTGAGAGCACCTCGGGAAGCATGGGTATGACCCTGTCCGGAAGATAAACCGATGTCCCCCTCCTTAAAGCCTCCCTGTCAAGCTGTGATCCCTCCTTTACATATTCGGCGACATCCGCTATATGAACTCCAAGCTCCCAGCCGCTGCTCTTTTTTGTAAGACTAACGGCATCATCAAAATCCCTGGAATCATCCCCGTCTATAGTGATCGTGATCACATCCCTGAGATCCTTCCTTCCCCTGATCATATCAGCATCCACATGATCTGCGATCCTGCCGGCTTCAAGCCTGACCTCCTCAGGGAATCTCTCAGGCAGCCCATAGCTCCTTATCAGCGAGGTTATATCGACTCCGGGAGCGTTTATATCTCCCAGGATCTCGGTTATTATCCCCTCGCTCTTGCGCTTTTTGCTGCGGTCTCCGTAATCAGTGATGCGCACCACGACCTTATCCCCGTCCTTCGCGCCCTTGCTGCGCTCACGGCTCACAAAGATATCGTCCGTATAATGCTTATTGTCAGGGATGACAAAACCAAACGCTATGTCTCCGGTCCGTCTGCTCCTGCTGCCGGCCTCGAAGGTTCCGACCAGGGTTTCAGCCGCTCTCTCAATGATGCGGGTTATCTCGGCCTCGGCGCTTTTTTTCCCTTTTGAAGGCTTTGTCACATGGATCTCGACCATATCCCCGTGCATGGCGGAATGTATGCCATCAGGAGGAATAAAAAACTCCTGCTCCCCGTCCTCCGTCTTTACAAATCCGAAGCCTGACAGGGCCTGAAATACGCCCCTGTATCTTAAGGATTTTTTCCTGCTTCCGTTATGATGCTTTTCTTTGGTTTTTTTGCTTTTATTCTTCTTCATGATAATCAAAACGCTCCTGAGATCTCAGGAGCGTATTTCTGCAGCTTTCATTACCTTCAGGTCTGCCTGTCCTCAGAATGCTTTGATATTGAGCACCAGGGCAATGACCATAAAGAGAACACATAATGCGATAGTGAACTTCTGAAGCTTACCCTCCATGGAGCGTCCCTTGTTCTTGCCCCAGTATGTATCAGCCATTCCGCTTATCGCTCCCAGTCCGGCGCTTTTTCCCTCCTGAGCAAGTACTATAAAGGTAAGCGCCACACATATGATCATAAAAACTATATATAAGAAAATCCTTATTCCTGACATATAAAACCCCTTTCATCAGTCATCAGTCTCTTGCAGAAGATGACCCTGTACAAACTACGAAAAGTGATGATAACACAGATATGCCTATTTTGCAAGCTCCTTGGCTCTGTCCATAAGATCATCTATGTCATCAACCCTGAGAATGAAATCACAGCCGTTGCGGTACTTCGGCTCCTCGGTTTCCAGAGGATACATGGTCTTGCTGCAGATGCCCGCCAGCACCCCTCTCAGGTCAAATATCGCCGTACCGCTCATGCCGCTCACCGATTTCCTGGTCGCAGTATAATATGATCCCTGATCCACAAACTCCTTCTGTATATCCGAGAGTGTAAAGGATATGACATTTACGTCCTTTATCAGAGTCGATATCTCACCACCGCGCCAGTTCTTGCAGTATTCAAGAAGAGGCGTCCCCTCTTTGACGTAGTCATAGACATCCTTGTCTGTGGTCACCTCCCTCAGTCTTACCAGGGTATGATATGGTATCCCCGATACCGGCACTCTGAAAAGCGAGGCTTCATTTCCGGCGCTCAGTCTTATGGATCTCATCGTGATCCTTATCCTGGTACCGTCATAAAAAGTGATCCAGAGAGGTTCCCCCTCCAGAAAGCCTGTTACATGATAGGCTGAGACCATATAGATATATTCGGGAGTGATCTCGTAGATGAAGGCTGATCCGCTGCTTGTGCTGCCGTCATCGCGCATTGTATAGATATTTATCAGGCTGACGTCGCAGTTTGCGATCACCCATCTCCTGTCAGGCTCCTTCAGGGGCCTGTAGGTAAAGAAATCCTCTTCCACTGCATGAGCAAGATCCTCAGGCAGGATCACACAGTCATTTTTGTGCTCCTCCACACGCGTTCTGGATGAAACGATATGGACCGTACTCGCGACGCTGGTCTCAAGGCCGTAGCCGTCCGTTACGCTGTAGGTGACTCTGTAATCTCCTATATTCCTGAAATCAACTCTGGAGAGATCCGTCCTGATCTCGGACGTAAGGCCTCCGTCCACCTCATCATAGGCAAATACCGGATCCAGATCATCCTTCACGCTTCCTATCAGCAGATACTGATCATGCACGCCGTAAAATCTGGGAGGATCATCCACGAAAAGAGTCACCTTGGTTTCTGCCCTGTTCGCATTGCCGTCTGTAGCCCTTACGGTGATCTCAGGTCTGCCGGGCTTTGTGAACATGAGCTTTTCCAGCTCCTGCCCTTCATAGAAATATTTCACAAAAGTCAGCCCGCTCTTATCCTCCGCTTTGATCCCCAGTATCTCGGGATCATACATCTTTCCTGTTTCAAGCACATTCTTCCAGCCGCTGCCTACTGTCAGCTCCGGCGGTCTGGTATCACGCACATGCACCTTGTATGTAAAAATATTGAAGGGACTAAGCGCCCGTATCTCGTAATCACCTACCGTATTGTCATTTACATCTGAGATATCTATCCTTGTATGATCCATGACCCAGCCGTTTCCGGCCACGTAAAATGAAGGATCTTCGCTGAGACTGTCGCCCAGCTCCACTGTCTCCTCCTCCCAGAGTTGTTTGCCCTTAAGCTCGGGGAGCACTCTGTTACGGAATACTCCGAAAAGGATGAAGACAAAAAACAGCACGATCGCGAGGATCAGACGTATATGTTCTTCGAAAAAGTCTCTCAGCCTAAAAATTGCCTTATCTCTTCCTTAAATCTCCTGGTGTTTGCCGCAGCATCTCCATTGAAGACCGCCGAGCCCATTACGATGATATTGGCTCCTGCATCCAGGACAGTATGCAGGTTTTCGGCAATGACTCCGCCGTCAACCTCTATATCAAGATCCCTGTCCTCATTGCGCGCCATGGCCCGCAGCGCCTTTATCTTACGCGTAGCCTTCTCTATATACTTCTGTCCGCCAAAGCCCGGATTTACCGTCATCAGGAGAACCATGTCCACATCATCGATGATATAATCCAGAGTAGAAAGCGATGTGCCGGGATTAAGAGCAAGCCCCACCTTCACTCCGGCCCGTCTTATCTGCTTAAGCGCATTCTCCACATCTCTTGTAGCCTCTGCATGTATGGTGACTATATCCGCCCCGCATTCCACAAAGGTCTCTATATACCGCTCGGGGTTAGTCACCATCAGATGTACATCAAAGGTCACGTCGGTTGCGCTTCTTATGGACTTGATCAGTGGCATGCCGAATGAGATCTGGGGGACAAAATCCCCGTCCATCACATCTATATGTATGCCGTCAGCCCCTGCTTCCACGACCCTTTGAATATCATCTCCCAGGTTCTTGAAATCAGCCGCCAGTATCGAGGGATGAAACTTATACTCCATCAGTACCTCCTCCGTTCATTTAATTCCCTGTATATATCCGAATAAGAGCTGTATCGCTCCATTGTTATCCCGCCGGAATCCACCGCATTCTTTACCATGCAGTCAGGCTCATGAAGATGTGTACAGTCAGCATAAAAGCATCTGCCGATATAATCTCTCATCTCCGGATAATACCTGCAAAGCTCTCCCGGTTCAAGACCGGGCAGATCCATCGCGGAAAAACCCGGAGAATCAAATATAAATGTATCCTCCCAGAGACGGATCAGCTCCGTATGCCTCGTCGTCTGCTTTCCCCGTCCGAGCTTCCGGCTGATATCACCCGTTTCCATCATGTCCTGTTTCAGGACTGCATTTATTATGGACGATTTCCCGGCTCCGGAGGGTCCCGCCACCGAGGTCACCTTTCCGTCGAGCACACTGCACAGCTCTTCCATGCCGGTTTTCATGCTTGCTGAAGTAAAAAGCAGCCTGTAGCCTGTCTTTCCGTATATCCGCCTTATATCAGTCTCCTCCGTCCCCTCCGACAGATCGTCCTTATTGATGCATATCACAGAGTCTATGCCTGCTTTTTCCATCATTATCAGATATCTGTCCAGAAGCCCCCATACAGGCTCGGGACTGTGCATGGCAAAGATTATGAGTCCCTGATCGATATTGGCAACAGGAGGCCTGATCAGCGCATTGCTGCGCGGCAGTATCTCGACTACATTCCCCTCCACATCGTCTGTATGGGTGAGCTCGATGAGGCATCTGTCACCGGCCAGGGGTTTAAGGGCCTTTTTTCTGAATAACCCCTTTGCCCGGCACTGATAGACGCCCTCATCCGTATAAACGTAGTAGAATCCGCCTATACCTTTAAGTATCCTGCCTTCAAGCATCCCTTACCGGTCTAATTCGAAAAAGCAATGCTCTGTGAGCTGTCTGTAGCCTGCTGATCGGATGTATATGCGCTTCCATCCTCATTTATGCCCTCGACCCTTGAGGTATAGACTATGGTGAATATACCCGCGGTGTCCGAGCTGTCAACATCCGTGGATGCTATCTGTATGGTCACCGGAAATTCTGTGACATCCTTCTGTCCGTATACCTTGCCGGAATTATTCCCGGTCAGGGTTATGCTCGCCGCAGAGCCCTCTGCATATCCGGAAGGTGCCTGCACGTTTTGAGAGAATATCTGAGGCTCTGTCTTTTCAGGACCGAGGCTCAGTACAAAATCCACACTTGCTCCGCCTGCAAGCAGGGTATCAGGCTCCACACTCTGGGAGATGACCTTGCCTGCCACAACACTGTCAGAATGCTGTTCCGTGATGGAGGACCATGAAAGTCCGGATGCAGTGAGCGCGGTTTTGGCCTCAGTCTCCGACATGCCTATTATATTCGGCACCGGCACGCTGCCCTCAGGGACCTCTCCGCCGGCTTCTCCCGCCGGTCCCGCTCCGGTGCTTATCACTACTGCGACAGTGGATCCCGGAGCCACCATGGATCCGGCCTCCGGGCTCTGTGACATGACAGACCCCGACGGGACAGTATCAGAGTTTCCCTCTGTAAGTGTCAGGGCAAGGCCCAGATTCTCAAGCGCCACCTTTGCCTCGGCAGCTGTAGCATTCATAAGGTTCGGCACAGATATATTACCTGTGCCGGAACTGACTACCAATGTGATCGTATATCCTTCGGGTATCTGGCTTCCCGCCACGGGATCCTGGGATACCACAAGCCCCGCTTCCACCTCCTCAGAGGCCTCATAGCTGGACTGTACCACGAATCCTGCCGCCTCCAGGGATGCCTTTGCTGTATCAATGCTCTGCCCTGTCACATCCTGGAGCTCCAGATTGCCGGATACCGCCTCATTCTCCGATACGCTGTTTTCTCTTACATCCATCACTCTTTTTGCGATAAAGACTATGAGTATAAGTATTATCAATCCGACGATGGCTGCGATAATACGCATTATCATAGTCATCTTATCGTCCATATCGCTGTCGTCCCGGTATCTGTCTGATCTTACGGCTGAGCTTCTGACTCCTGCCCTGTTTGCGGATCTTCTCGTCCGCTGGCGGCTGTCGCTGCTTCTGCGTCTCTCACCGGATCTTTCGCTTCTATCGCTTCTGTCGCCTCTTTCGCTTCTCTCTCCGCTTCTGCGTCTTTCGCCTCTTGAATCACTCCTGCGGGTTTCCTTCTCCGGCTCCCTGTCCTTGGACGCTCTTTCCTGCTCTCTCCGCTTCCTGGCGGCAGCCTCCTTGCGCTTACGGCGGATCTCCTCCTCCTCAAATTCCTCTCTGTCGTCTATCTCCCTGGCGGTCCTCCGTTTGGGACGGTTATCCTTGACCTCCCTTGGCGGTTTTTCGGGCTCCTCCCGGTCCTTGTTCCTGTTATATGCGGAAATAAGGGATTCATCCACATCTATCGTGCCGGTTCTCGATTTGATGGACCTGATATCATCATCAGTGACCATCCTCGTGGCGCCTCCTGCGCCTCCGGAGGGTATGCGCTTTATAAAATTCTCATCGGGGGTAAGCAGAGACTGCTTCAGGTCTGCGATGACCTCTCCCATCGATGAATATCTTCTGTCTGAATTCTTCTCAGTACATTTGAATATGATCTGCTCGATGCTTATCGGCACATCATTCACAAATTCCCTGGGACTGGGCATAGCATCCTGTATATGCTGTATGGCTATGGTCACTGTCGTATCCCCGTCGAAGGGAACCCTGCCGGTCAGCATTTCAAAAAGAACTATGCCGAGTGAATATATATCGCTCTTCTCATCGGAATATCCGCCCCTGGCCTGCTCAGGTGAAGTATAATGCACTGAGCCCATCACATTTGATGTTATCGTCTCGCTGGTAGCTGCCTTTGCAATGCCGAAATCAGTGACCTTGACCTTTCCGTCCTTTGAGATGATCACATTCTGCGGCTTTACATCCCTGTGTATGATCCCCGCCTTATGCGCGCACTCAAGTCCCTGCGCCATCTGTATGGCTATGCTTATGGATTCCTTTACCGAAAGCCTTAATTTCTTCTCTATATAATGCTTGAGAGTGATGCCCTCCACCAGCTCCATGACTATATACTGGAGCCCGTTATCCTCACCGACATCATACACTCCGACGATATTTGAATGTATCAGTCCGGCCGCAGCCTGTGCCTCCGCATGGAATTTGGTGACGAAATTCTGATTCTCCGCATACTCCTGCTTCAGCACCTTAATAGCAACAAAACGCGAAAGCTTCATGTCCTGTGCCTTATACACATCGGACATGCCTCCCGTACCGATACGGCTTATTATTTCATATCTGTCTGCCAGCACTATCCCTTCACTGATCATTACTTACTCTTCCTCTGATTTCCCTTATTCTACTCTGCCTTACGGATCGTATTCTTTTCCCCCAAAAAGATTTATCCAGGAAATCCTTCTCAATCTCTGGCGAAAGGCTCTATGAGCACTATCCCTATATTGTCATAACCCCCGTTTCCGTTTGCCCTGTCTACAAGCCGCTGAACTGCGCTGATCACGTCCGGAGAGCTTTTTATCGTCATCCGGATCTCCTCATCCTCAACCATGTTCGTAAGCCCGTCAGTACACATGAGGATCCTGTCCTCGGGATTAAGCTTCATATCAAAAAAATCGACTCTTATGTCATAATCTCCGCCGATGGCTCTGGTGATCTTATTCTTCATCGGATGGACTCTTGCCGCGGACTCATCTATCTCGCCTGCCCTTACCATCTCCTCGACCAGGCTGTGATCCCGGGTTATCTGGCTTATCCTGTCATCTATGACATAAAGCCTTGAATCACCGACGTTTGCCACATAAAGGTAATCATCTATGATGCTTGCAGCCACAAGCGTGGTGCCCATGCCCTCATGATCCGGCAGACGCCTGGCTTCTTCTATTATCGCGGCGTTCGCTGTCTCATATGCGTGCCTTATAAGGCGTATCGGATTCTTTTCATGAGACTCGCTGATATCGGCCACTACGGTCTCCGTTGCAAATCTCGAAGCGTAATCACCTGCAGCATGGCCTCCCATACCGTCCGCAACTATGAACAGGTTAGGCAGATTCCCAACCGGATTCTCCGATGTATACACATAGTCCTGATTCACTTTCCTTTTCTGACCCATGTCGGTCATGGAAAAGGTCTTTATCATCCTAACCTCCAAACAACAAAATAAACCCCGATCAGATCCCTGTCTGTGAGTTCTGCGCCATACTGCGCATCCTCAGCTGACCACAGGCACCATCTATATCAGAGCCGAGTTCTCTCCTTATACTACCATTTATTCCAAAGTTTTCAAGTTTATTTTTGAATGCAATGCATTCTTTTTTGTCCGGGCGGGTCAGACCGCTCTCTGATACAGGATTTACCGGGATCAGATTTACAAGGGCGTTCATCCCTTTAAGTATGCGTGCGAGCTCTGCCGCATCCCCTGCTGAGTCATTTTCACCCTTCACGAGGGCATATTCAAAGGTAAGCCTTCTGTGAGTCCGTTCATAATACCTTGAGGCGGCCCCCATCAGCTCCTCAATGCTGTATTTTTCGGCAATGGGCATAAGTCTCCGCCTCTTTTCATCCGTAGGCGCATGCAGTGATATGGCAAGATTTATCTGCAGATGCCCTCCTCCGATATCCTCTTCGGAAAGCCTGTCTATCGCGGGCACTATGCCGCAGGTGGAAACTGTTATATTCCTCTGGGAAATGCCCTTCCCGTCAGGGTCGGTTATTATCTCTATGAATCTTATAAGATTATCGTAATTCAGCAGAGGCTCCCCGGAGCCCATGATGACCACATTCGAGATCCTTTTGCCTGTATCTCTTTCCATCTCATATATTTCAAGTGCCATCTCACCTGCAGTCATATCCCTTTCGCATCCGTTCACCGCAGAAGCGCAGAAACGGCAGCCCATGGCACATCCCACCTGTGATGAGATACAGGCCGTATTCCAGTCTCTGTACTCCATGAAGACTCCCTCTATGAGTCCCCCGCCTTCCAGACTGAAAAGATACTTACGTGTCCCGTCAAGGGCGGACTGCTGCATATTCTCTATATGTATTGATCCTGCTGTATATTCTCCGGCAAGCTTTTCCCTTAGTCCCTTTGAGATATCCGTCATTTCCTCAAAGGACCTCACGCCTCTTGAGTGAAGCCACGAAAAGATCTGCCTAGCCCTGTAGGTCTTCTCTCCCTTCGTGGCAAGCATGTCTGCAAGCTCTTTTTTTGTATTATCAAATATATCCTTCATTCCATCTCCCGCTCCGTCCCCTATGACTTTTTCCATACAGAATAATAGAAGCCGTCTCCGGGATCTATTCCCTGAAGGAGCTGCCGCTCTTTAATCTTATGTAAACCCTTATTTTGCAGATATTCAGCCTGATCTGCAGTCTCCTCTCTTGTGACCGTACATACAGAGAATAAAAGGATCCCCTGCTTTTTCAGATAGTCTGCCGCATTATCCAGCATCCGCCTTTGAAGTTCACATAATCCTGCAATATCATCAGGTCTGACTCTGTACTTTATGTCGACTTTTCTTCCCATCACTCCGAGTCCCGAGCATGGCAGATCCGCTATGATGATATCCGCCGTCTCCTTAAGTGAGGGATCGTAAAGGGACGCATCCCTTACCGCTGTCTCTATACCGGTGAGCCCCGTTCTTACTATGTTCTCGCGCAGCTTTTCAAGCTTTGCCTCCGATATGTCAAAGGCGTTCATCCTGAAGCTCCCTCCCCTGCAGATATCCGGGCTCCCGTTGAGGAATTCCGTCAGAAAGCACGCCTTCCCCCCGGGCGCAGAACAGATGTCATATGCATTTATGTCAACCTTGCTGTTGTGCTTTATGTTAACTAAAAAGCTGTCCCATAACTCATATACAGCCTCCTGGGAAGAGATATCCTGAATGGAATAAAGACCCTTTATAAAGGCTTCTGATTCCTTCGGTACCAGCCTTCCTTCTTTTACGACAAGGGAATAGGGTAGATCCCTGTTATCAGCACCTGTGCTTATCCTGCCGGTGGTTATCCCCTCATCCTTAAGTATCTCCTGAAGGACGCCGGCATCCGTCCTGTTCTGGTCAGCTCTAAGATACAGGGGGCTTTCAGATATTCCGGCTCTCATCATTTTCCGTGCCTTTTCCTCACCGTAGGTATCACGGAAAATCTCTGCTATCCATGCAGGCACAGAGCATTCCGTTTCACAGTCCGGATAGCTTATCCCCTTATCTCTGAGCCTTATCACCCCTCTTAATACACCGTTTACAAAGCCCTTGAGCCCGTCCATATGCTTTTTGCAGGCAAGCTTCACGGCTTCGTTCACTGCCGCCCTGTCAGGCACATGATCCATGAAGACGATCTGATATGTCCCCATCCTCAGTATCATCCTTATTACAGGCTTCATGTCTGTGCTCTTCCGGCTGGACACCTGATCCATGATCCAGTCAAGAGTCATCAGTCTTTCCGTGACCCCTTCGGCGAGAGCTCCGATAAAGGCCCTGTCCCGTCCGTCAAGCTCCTTATATTTTTCCAGCACATCAATAAGGAGGGGCTTAAGCATAGTCCCCTCCTGCTCATACCTTATCAATGTATTTAAGACTATCAGTCTTGTATCCGGCTTATCCACGCAGCAGCCTTGTCTCCTTATTCACGGATATCAGTTGCGTCTCCTGTTTCCGCCAAAGAGTATGAGAAGCCTCAAAAGCGAAAGTATGGCTGCGAAAGCTGACGCCACATATGTCATCGCAGCAGCAGACAGGACCTTTTTCGTATCCCTTATCTCCTCTGGATTCAATATGCCCAGTGTCCCAAGCTTCTGTACTGCTCTGGAGGAGGCATTGAACTCCACCGGAAGAGTAACTACCTGAAATGCCACGCCGAAGGAGAAAACAAGTATTCCGAGATTTATCAGTGTAGGATTCGACCCGAGAAACAATCCAAGGATTATCAGCGGCATCCCGGCCTTTGATCCGATATTGGCCACCGGTACCAGCGCAGTCCTTATGCTCAAAGGGGCATAGCCCTGATGATGCTGTATCACATGACCGCACTCATGGGCCGCCACGCCTATGGCCGCCACCGATGTGGATCCGTATGTAGCATCCGACAGATTGACTGTCTTTGTCGAGGGATTATAGTGATCGGTAAGATTCCCTGCCACGTGCTGGATCGAGACATCCATTATACCCTCGGAATAAAGTATCCTCTGCGCAGCCTCGGCACCTGTCATACCTGCGGTCGAGCTTATCTTCGCAAATTTTTTGAAGGTCGAGTTCACCTTCATTGAAGCTATTCCGGAAACAATAACTCCTATAAGCAGGAGAATATATGTCCAGTCAAAGCCATATCCATAACCATAATACATACTATCACCTCATCTCCGTAAACTTATATCCTTTATCTATTCCTGCTCCCAGGAGAAAATCATGCACACTCATACGCTTCTTTCCCTCAAGCTGCACTTCCTCAAGGATCAGGGAGCCGCTCCCGCAGCTGACCGTCACAGTGTCCTTCGTCACCCCGGTGACCATGCCGCTCTCAGAAGAGGAGCCGGATCCTTCATGAGCCTTCCAGATCTTAAGAAGCTTCCCGTCAAGATATGTATATGCAGAAGGCCAGGGGTTTAGAGCTCTTATCATCCGTGATATCTCTGCCGCATCCCTGCTCCAGTCGATAAGTCCCATTGACTTATCTATCTTCCTTGCGTATGTCGCAAGGCTCTCATCCTGCGGGACGCCGCTGATCTCTCCTGAAGAGATGCCCTCTATGGTTTCCGATGCAAGCTCAGCTCCCAAAGCTGCAAGCTTGTCAAACAGGCTTCCGCCGGTGTCGTCTTTTTCTATGGATATGCTCCTCTGCGCCAGGATATCACCTGTATCAAGACCTTCACCCATCAGCTGTATGGTGACGCCGGTCCTTTCATCTCCCTCAAGTATCGCTGTCTGTATCGGAGAAGCGCCCCTCAGCCTGGGCAATAAGGACGCATGTACATTTATACATCCTTTTTCCGGTATATCCAGTATGTCCCGGGATAAGATCTGACCGAAGGCCGCTGCAACGATAAGTCCGGGCCTGCATTCCTTCAGTCTTGAAACCGCCTCAGGATCTTTGACCCTTTCAGGCTGATATACCTCCAGTCCGTGCTCAAGCGCATACTGCTTCACATCGCTCATCTGGAGCTTCCCGCTCCGCCCCTTCGGCTTATCCGGCTGAGTGACCACGAGAACTATCTCATGCCCTGCCTTATATATGGCATCGAGAGTTTTCACCGCAAAATCCGGCGTTCCCATAAAAATGATCCTCACGGCTCATCCCTCTTTATCATCCGGATCCTTATCTTCACGCACATCATCCACATCCTGAAGAGGTCCCTCTACCAGATCCACATAGAGATTTCCGTCAAGATGATCGCATTCATGACATATGCATCTTGCAAATATCCCCTCGCCCTCAAGACTCTGGGGATTAAAATCCTCATCGACGAAATCAACGATCACATGATTCGGCCTTTTCACTCTGCCGGTCTTTCCCGGAACCGAAAGACAGCCCTCATAGCCTTCCTGCTCTCCGTCCTTCACCCTTATCACCGGGTTGATCATAACAATGGGCTCATCACCCTCCTCTGACAGGTCTACCACGACTATACGCTTCAGCACCCCTACCTGAACAGCGGATAATCCGACTCCGTTCTGTTCATAGAGGGTCTCGATCATGTCGTCTATAAGCTCTCTTGTCCTTTCGGTTATACGGGTCACCTCCTTGGATCTCTTTCCCAGTATCGGATCCCCTATTGTCCTTATCTGTCTTAGCGCCATATCCTGCTCCTGTATAAAAAATGAGTGCCGCTTTGCCATGTCAGCAATAACAGCACCCATTATTCTATCACAAATCCGTAAAGGAAAAAACCTCCGATCAATACTTGGGCATGAAGAATTTCTGCAGATCTGCCTCTGTGGTGTCATCTCCTATACAGATAAGCTCTGTGCCGGTAAGTCTTGCAAACATTGCGATATCACTCCTGTCAAGAGCTGTGGATACCACCGCATGATGCGCGCCGCCGGCATAGCACCAGCCTGCCGTGCCGATCTCGAAATCAGGCTTATGCCTGTACATGATCCGCGCTACCGGAAGCTTGGGCATGGGTTTAGGCTGCTTCACAAGCTCAATATCCGCGCATATGATACGGAAATGATCTCCCATATCAATAAGCGTTACCTGGATACCGTCTCCGGTGATACCGTCAAATACCAGACGCGCAGGATCCTCCTTGCCGCCTATACCAAGAGGATGCACCTGTATCTCAGGCTTATTCTGAGCGAATGAAGCAGGCACCTCAAGCATATGAGAGGCAAGCTCCAGCTCCTCTCCCTCAGTAAGATCATATGTATAATCCTCTATAAAGCCTGTAGCCCCGTCAAGACCCTCAGCCATTTTCATGCATACCGATGAGAATGCGGCGATCTTATAATCACCCTCAGGACCGAAGCCGATCCCCTTTGCCATGAGATTCTGTGCAGCTATTCCCGGAAGCTGCTTCATGCCGTAGAGATCCTGGAAGGTATCCGTAAATGCTGTTACTTTGTTCTTTTCGATGAACTTGTCAAAGGCCACCTCATACCTTGCCTGCTCACGTACTGCTTCTATATTATCGGTAGCCATGGTGTACTTGCTCTCATACTCAGCCATCTTGGCATCGACCTCGGCATCGCTTGCCTCACCTGCAAGCTTTGCGATCTCGCCGATACCCCAGTACTTGATCTCCCAGCCGTACTTGATCTCTGCCTCAAGCCTGTTTCCGTCGGTGACAGCCACATCACGCATATTATTGCCGAAGGTGGCCACCAGCGTATTGTGCGAAAGAGCCACAGCCTTGGCTACACGTGCAAACTGGCATATCTTTTTTACAACCCTGTCATGTCTGTAATAGCCGGCAACAACCTCATGAGGGATATTAAGCCTGGCCAGGATATATCCATATTCCCTGTCTCCGTGTGCAGCCTGATTGAGGTTCATGAAATCCATATCTATCTCATCATAGGGAAGCTTCTCATTAGCCTGTGTATGAAGGTGGAGAAGCGGCTTTCTGAGCTCCTGCAGTCCCTTTATCCACATCTTGGCAGGTGAGAAGGTATGCATCCAGGTGATGACTCCCACGCAGTCATCATCAGCCTGGGCCTTCCTCATATCCTCCACACAGATCTGTGAGGTCTCGACTGTGGGCATGAGCACGATATCAGCGATTCCCTTAAGCTTCTCCTGCAGGAAATCCACCATCTCCATGCAGTCTGAAGCAACCTTCTTAAGGCATTCCTCTCCGTACAGATCCTGTGATCCCGGAATAAAATACAACTTACTCATTTTTTACCTCCTGTTATTAAATAAGTCATAGCCTGTCTTTACCTTTTCTATAGGTCCGGCTATGCAATTAAAGATGCTGTGGATTGTTTTGTCTCGTATGTGTCGGAACCCTTCGGGCAGGATCCTAAAGAACCTATAAAAAAGGAACGGCTATGAACCATTCGGCCCAGTAGCCGTTCCTGATCAAACGAAAATGTATCAGCCTTTCTTTCTCTTTGACATAAGATCAGCTGTAACTGCAAGCAGAAGGACCGCACCCTTGACGATCTTCTGGATATCTGTTGACCATCCGTAGAGTGACATTCCGTTATTCAGCACACCCATGATGAAAGCACCGATTACTGCTCCGAATATCGTACCTGCGCCTCCGGCAACAGCTGCGCCGCCGAGGTAGCAGGATGCGATGGCATCCATCTCGAACTGGTCGCCTGCCTTAGGAGTAGCAGAACCGTTTCTTGCTGAAAGAACAACACCTGCCACACCGGCAAGGAAGCCCATGTTTGTATAAACCCAGAAGAAAACCCTGTCTGTCTTGATACCGGAGAGCTGTGCAGCCTTACGGTTTCCGCCGAGAGCATATATCTGACGTCCTGCAACAGTCTTGCTGGTGACAAAACCGTAGATTCCCACGATACATCCCATGATAACGAGAACAAAAGGAAATCCGCTGTACTGTCCGAGCTTGATCATGACAAACCATACAAGGAAGATGAATATGCCATCCTTAATCACAAGCTGCCACAAAGGATTCTGTGCAAATCCGTATTTCTTCTTGGTCGCAACACCCCTGACCTCTCCGAAGATGATCACTACGGTTGCTACTATCGCCACGATCACGCAGAGGATATTGAAATTACCTGCCTTCATATTAGGTAATACGAAGCCTGCTCCGATATAGTTATAGTCCGGTGAGAAGGGGCCCTTTGTCTGAGCCTGAAGGATGGTATATGTAGCGCCTCTTCCCATGAGCATCGTAGCCAGTGTAACGATGAAGGGAGGCACTCCCATGACTGCTATAAAGAATCCTGAGAACATGCCGCAAAGCAGCCCTACAAGAAGAGCTACCAGGATAGCCACCGGTATGGAAGCCTTCACATCGATCAGAAGCACACCGACTGTAGCGCCGCAAAGAGCAACAACGGAGCCGACACCAAGGTCTACGTTACCGGTCAATACGCAGAGCAGCATACCTGTAGCCAGAATGACGACGTAGCTGTTCTGAAGGATCAGATTGTTGATATTTGCGGGTGAGAGGTTCTTGCCACCCGTCATGACCGCAAAGATAAGAAATACCGCAATCAGCACTATAAACATGCCGTATTGCTTCATATCGAGATTGACTGTTTTGTTATTCTTCATTTCTTATTCTCCCTTTACTTGGTATACCTACTGCTGTGCGTTTGCTCTGTTATGAGCCATGATACAGGACATGATCTTCTCCTGCGTGATCTCCTCTTTGCTGAGTTCTCCTGCAAGCTCGCCCTCGTTAATGACATAAACCCTGTCACAGGTTCCTATTATCTCCTGCATCTCAGAAGAAATAACGATGACGGCTTTGCCTGCCTTTGCAAGATCGTTTATTACGCAGTAGATCTCATATTTTGCACCGACATCGATACCTCTCGTAGGCTCGTCAAGTATCAGTACGTCAGGCTGCGTGAGCATCCATTTTGCAAGCACGACCTTCTGCTGGTTTCCTCCGGAAAGAGATCCCACAGCCTGCTCTATGGAATTGGCCTTGACCTTGATACGTCCCATATACTCATCTGCTGATAAGATCTCATCATTTGCATTCACGACTCCGTGCTTGGAGAAGAATTTCCTGAGAGCTGCCATTGTCATATTATGCTTGATATCGTCGATCAGAACCAGGCCATAGGTCTTTCTGTCCTCGGAAACATATGCGAGCTTATTGTCTATAGCATCTTTAACGCTGTTGAGCACAACCTCCTTGCCGTTGATCTTTACGATACCGGAGATCTTCTGTCCATAGCTCTTGCCGAATACGCTCATCGCAAACTCGGTACGTCCTGCTCCCATCAGTCCTGCAAGACCGACCACCTCTCCGGCGCGGACCTTGATATTGATATTCTTGAGCATCTGACGCTCTGCATCATCAGGATGGAAAACATTCCAGTCCTTGACCTCAAATATTACATCCCCGACCTTAACTCCCTCACGGGCGGGATATCTGTTTGTCATCTCACGGCCGACCATACCCTTGATGACACGATCCTCACTGAAATCATCCACTCCCTTTGTAAGAGTCTCGATCGTATGACCGTCACGGATTATCGTAAGTCCGTCGCATACATATTCGAGCTCGTTCAGCTTATGGGAGATGATGATGCTTGTAACTCCCTGTCTCTTAAGCTCCAGCATGATATCGAGAAGCTTGCGGCTCTCTTCATCATTAAGAGCGGCTGTGGGCTCATCAAGTATGAGAAGGTCAACCTTCTTTGCCATAGCCTTCGCTATCTCAATAAGCTGCTGCTTGCCCACACCGAGAGAATTGACAGGCACATTGACATCCTCATGCTCAAGGCCCACCTTTGCAAGCATCTCCTGGGCTCTTCTTCTGGTTTCAGTCCAATCGATAACGCCCTTGATATTGGTCTGCTCATTACCGATAAAGACATTCTCCGCAACAGACAGAAGCGGCGAAAGAGCCAGCTCCTGATGTATTATAACGATGCCCTTGGCCTCGCTTTCTTTCAAATCCTTGAATTTGCACACCTCGCCTTTATAGACGATATCTCCGGAATAGGTTCCATACGGATAAACTCCAGACAAAACGTTCATCAGTGTGGATTTTCCGGCTCCATTCTCACCACAAAGACCATGGATCTCTCCCTGCTTGACTTTGAGATTAACATCAGACAAAGCCTTAACGCCCGAGAATTCCTTAGTAATGTGATTCATTTCCAAGATATAGTCAGACATCCTGTATTTATTCCTTTCCTTACCCTCTTACCCCATTTGAACAATCATTGAAGCTGCAATAAGATTACATCTCCTTTAATAAAAGGGGGGATTGCAAGCAATCCCCCCAGAGAAAGCTGAAGTCAATTATTCAGCAAGCTGCTCCTCGGTGTAGTACCCACCATCGATAAGGAGTTCCTTATAGTTGTTCTTGTCAACTGCAACAGGTGTGCAGAGATATGAAGGAACTACAATCTTGCCGTTGTTGTACTGCTCTTTATCATTGATCTCGGGCTCAGCTCCCTCAAGAACTGCCTGAACCATGGTAACGCACTTTGAAGCAAGAAGACGTGTGTCCTTGTAGATAGACATTGTCTGCCATCCGGCGATGATGTTCTTTGTAGCCATCAGCTCAGCATCCTGACCTGTGATCAGAGGCCAGTTCTTCTCTGTGTATCCTGCTCCCTCAAGAGCTGCCTTAGCGCCATATGCGAATCCGTCAAATGCGCTTGCTACGATATCGATATCCTCGTCAGCATAGAAGCCTGTGAGATAGTTCTCCATGTTCTGCTGAGCGGTCTCCTGTGACCATCTGAGGATACATGTGTCATCGAATGAAGTACGGCCTGACTTGCAGACAAGTGTTCCGTCATCAAGATAAGGCTTAAGAACTTCCATAAGTCCATTGTAAAGCATAAGAGCATTGTTATCATCAGGTGATCCCATAAGGAACTCGATGTTCATCTTGAGACCTGCTGCCTTTACTGCATCAAGACCCTTATTGCCGTCCTTTGTAGCATTCTCCTTGATGTACTCGCCGATAGCTGTTCCTACACCCTTGTTATCGAATGTAGCATAGTAAGAAACAGCATCTGTGTCCATAAGAAGACGGTCATAAGCTATGATGGGGATGCCGGCCTGCTTTGCCTGATCCTCAACGTTTACAAGAGCGCCTGAGTCGATAGCTGCGATAACAAGGCAGTTAGCGCCTGAAGCTATCATGTTCTCGATCTGTGAAACCTGCATCTGGACATCGTCCTCTGCATACTGAAGATCTACTTCGTAGCCGAGCTCCTCGAGCTGCTTCTTCATGTTTGCGCCGTCATTGATCCATCTCTCTGATGACTGTGTAGGCATTGCAACTGCAACCCTTCCACCGCCTGATGTAGCTGAAGCAGCAGCATCAACCGCCTCATCAGCTGTAGCTGCGGTATCAGCAGCAGCTGTGTCGTCAGCAGCAGCTGTGTCTGCAGGAGCAGCTGTGTCCTCAGCTGCAGGTGCATCAGCTGCAGGTGCGGAAGTATCCGCAGCAGCGCCGCCACATCCTGAGAGAATGGCAGCAACCATCGTCATGCTGAGCAATACGCTCAAAACCTTCTTTTTCATGCATAATCCTCCATAAAACAATTAATAGTTTCCTGAGCCGAAGCCCAATGGAATAATACTACAAAAAAATGACGAAAATGTCAACGAAATATCGTCAATTTGCCGAATCCTTTTCCTTATCCTTTTCGTGATCCTCCTGCCCTCTGTCAGGGATCCCGGCCTGCTCTTTGTCAGCTTCTTTATCAGCCTCTTTCTCCGGCTTTTTATCCTCTCCGGCTCCAAGCAGCGCTCTCCCGCTCATGATCATAAGAAACACGCCGATCACGGCAAATAATATCATGCATATGATCATGACGAGCTTTGAGATGCCTTCGCGGGCCATTACATCCCCGTATACCTGATAATCGATATAAAGCAGATACGCTCCTATGAGCAGACGTATCGTAAGCGATGCCTTAGGAGCATCATTCCATCCCTTAAACATACATTTCCTCCTGAACTTCCATTACTGTTTGCCTGTCACTGCCATCATACGAAAGCCGATCGCTCCGCTCTCGCGATCGATGCTCCCGGTATCACTACGGATCAAAATCAAATTCCACCCGGCTTGAGAAATCCTGTCTTTTCATCCTGTCATTTTCAACTGCATCCTTAAGTCCTGCAAGCACCTCATAATCAGCTGATTTTGCATACAATACCTTCCTGTAGATATCATTTATCTTTGATATCGCAGCGTCTGCCGGACCTATGAGCTGAAGCCCCGGATCCCCCTTCATAAAGCCCCTTCCGAGCTCCGCTATATCCTCTGCCGAAGACATGGCCCTTCTCTCCTCCCTGTCCTCCACAGTGATCTGCAGCATATGGCCGGCAGGAGGATATCCTCCTATATTCCTGTAAGAGATCTCCTCTTCAAAAAATCCCGGGTAATCCTGACGGGCCGCTGCCGTCACGGCATAATTATCCGGCGAATAGGTCTGTATGACCACCTCTCCGGCCGCGCCTCCCCGTCCGGCGCGCCCTGCCGCCTGGGTCAGAAGCTGGAAGGTCCTCTCCGCCGATCTGTAATCACCGGAGAATAAGGACATATCCGCTGCCAGTATCCCCATCAAGGTCACCCTCGGGAAATCATGTCCCTTTACTATCATCTGGGTCCCTATGAGTATATCCGCCTCCTCATTGGAAAAGGCCGACAATATCCTCTCATAGTCGCCCTTTTTCCTTGTGGTATCCATATCCATACGGATAGTGTTTGCCTCCGGGAATACTCTGTGGACCATATTTTCGACCTGCTCGGTACCGGCTCTCATCCCTCCTATATATCTGGAGCCGCACTCCGGACAAAGAGCAGCCATAGGAGTGGAATATCCGCAATAATGGCAGTGAAGCCTTTTATCCCTGTGAAGAGAAAGAGACACGTCGCAATGCGGACATTTATAGACATATCCGCATTTCCTGCAGGTAACAAAGGACGAATACCCTCTGCGGTTTAAGAAAAGCATTATCTGCTCCCTGCGCTTAAGCCTATCCTCCATAAGGAGCCTGAGCTTCCCGGAGAATATGCTCTTATTTCCCTCAGCCAGCTCCTTTCTGAGATCCACGGTATATACAACAGGCAGAGTTCCCCCGCTTATCCTTTCAGGCATCCGGTAGAGACAGTATCTGCCTGATACAGCCCTCTGGTATGCCTCCACGGAAGGAGTGGCAGATCCCATGACAAAGGCGGCCCCGGAGATCTCCGCAAGCTTCTCCGCTGTCTCCCTTGCATGATACTTAGGCATCTTTTCCGATTTATACGAGGTCTCATGCTCCTCATCCATAACTATGATCCCCAGATCAGGAAAGGGCGAAAAAAGCGCGGACCTGGGGCCGATCATAACATCTATCTCCCCCCGCTCCGCCCTGAGGAACTGATCATATCTTTCTCCCGGAGAAAGCTTTGAATGTATGAAGCTCACCCTGTCGCCGAACCTGGCTGTAAAACGTATCACGGTCTGATAGGTGAGCGAGATTTCCGGGATCAGCATGATGGCCTGGTGTCCCCGTCTGACTATCCCTTCTATGATATCTATATATACCTCTGTCTTGCCCGAGCCCGTGACGCCGTGTATCAGGGAGGGTTTTATGTCCCTCCTGTCATATCTTGACAGTATGGAATCAATAACAGCCTGCTGATCCATGGTAAGCTCCATGACCCTGCGGCCCTTAAGCCCCTGCGCACCCTCCCCGGTCCCGGCTGCCAGCGGGTTCCTGTAGGAGGTTTCGCGCTCCACCCTTGCTATGCCCCTGTCGCACAGAGCCTTTATCACGGGGCTCCCGACACCCAGCTTTTGCGTGATAAGTCTCTTATCCATGGCCTCAGCCTCCATGAGAGCCGTAAGAAGCCTGAGTCTGGCGACCTGATGTTTTTTTTGAAATTCCGCAGCATATACTCCGGCATCACTTCCGGATATGCTGAGTCTTACGATCTGTTTTTCGACCGGCCTTACCGGTGTCTTTTTCGGAAGCACCACCTTAAGCGACTGTACAAGAGTACCCCCGTAATGATGCTTCATCCATCCTGCAAGGTAAAGAAGCCTGCTGACAGGCCTCCTGCTGTTATCATCCTCGATCCCTGCTATATCCTTGGTCTTTTCCGGATCGAATTCGGGTTTTGAGGTTATATTCACGATATAGCCCAGTACCGTCCTGTTGCCCTTTCCGAAAGGCACAGATACCAAAGAACCCGGAACCGCCCTGTCTGTCAGCGGTTCCGGTATCCTGTACTGAAATGTCCGGTCAAGCTTTTCGATGGATATTTCGATTATTACATCTGCATAAAGCGCTGTCTCATTCCTCATCAAGTATCTCTTTTATCAGCACCCTTTCATCCATCGGATGCTTCACGCCCTTTATCTCCTGATAATCCTCATGTCCCTTTCCGGCCAGTATTATCACATCACCCTTTTTTGCATTATGTATGGCATAGGCAATGGCTTCTTTTCTGTCGGTCACCCTTATATATTCACCGCCGGTCTTCTTTATCCCGGTCTCTATGTCGTCAAGTATCGCCTCCGGATTCTCATACCTGGGATTATCCGAGGTTATTATCGTAAGATCCGAAAGTCTTCCGGAAACCTCACCCATCTCAAATCTCCGGTCCCTGGAACGGTTCCCTCCGCATCCGAATACAGTCACGAGTCTGCCGGGTTCATATTCCCTGAGGGTAGACAGCAGGCTTTCAAGCGCCATGGCATTATGAGCATAATCTATCATAAGAGTATAAGCAGGCGATATTTCGATCATCTCGATCCTGCCCTTCACCTTTGCATTTTTCAGGGCTTTATTCATATCCTCCACGGAAATGTCCAGGCTCCTGCATACCGAAATGGCGCAAAGCGCGTTATATACGGTAAACCTGCCCGGCATGTCACAACGGAAGGATGCATCCAGAAGACCTTTGGTATCGAAGCTTACTCCCAGATATGAGCCGCCGTTCACAAGCTCGATATTTCCGGCCTTTATGTCATTTCCGTCATTAAGCCCGAATCTCACCACCTCACAGGAGGAATCCTTAAGTATATCCCCGATATGCTCATCATCCCCGTTCACTATCCCTGTCCTGCACTGTCTGAAAAGCAGGGATTTGCAGTGAAGATAATCATCGAAGTCCTTATGCTCATTGGCTCCTATATGATCCGGAGATATATTGGTAAATACCCCGTAATCAAAAACAAAGCCGTCCGTGCGGTGAAGCATGAGAGCCTGCGAAGAGACCTCCATGACCACCGAATCGATCCCGGCCCTGACCATCTCCGCAAAATAACGCTGCAGAGTGATAGACTCCGGCGTCGTATTGAGAGAGGGGATATGCGTATCTCCTATCACTGTCTCTATCGTACCCACGAGGCCTGTCCTGTGACCCCCGTTTTCAAGCATTTCCTTGATAAGATATGTGGTGGTGGTCTTGCCCTTGGTCCCTGTCACGCCTATTGTGGTCAGCTTCTCAGCCGGATAGTCATACCATGCGGCAGAAATATATGCGAGAGCCCGTCTCGTACTCTCAACACGCACTATCGTCACTCCGCTGCCTTCGGAGAGCTTCACCTCCTTTTCGGTCACGAGCACCCTTGCGCCATTATTCACTGCCTCCTCCGCAAAGTCATGTCCGTCGAAATTTGCCCCCGTGATACATACGAAAAGACAGCCCTCGACTATCCCTCTTGTATCATTGACTATCTTTGTAACCTCTATATCTTCGATCTCTCCCTGTATAATGCTGTATTCTGTTTCCGCAAGCAGATCTGTAAGTCTTGTCATATCGAACTCCTTTTCTTTATATATACCAACTGCATATGCACACTTTATTTTTGTACAGCTCCTGAGCAGTGTGGCATAATGGGATATATCATACCCGTGCTCAGCGAGAATTAATTTACCATATATCGGATTGAAATTCCATTCCCGGTCTGTGTATTATATATTGAATGAAAAAAAGCAGAGCCTCAAAAACCGTATTTCTCGGTCTCATGACCTCACTTGCGGTTATAATGGGATATGTGGAATATCTGATCCCCTTCAGATTTCCGGTCCCGGGAATAAAGCCGGGTCTGGCAAATGTCGTCATCGTACCGGTACTGTACTGGTTCGGACTGCCTGCGGCCCTTGCTGTCTCTCTTATCCGCGTTTTCATATCCTCACTGCTTTTCGGAAACATTGTTTCCCTGGTTTATTCTCTCCTGGGAGCGCTTGCGAGCCTTGCAGCCATGGAGCTTTTAAGAAGAGCCGGTGTCTTCTCCGCCATCGGAGTAAGCGCAGCCGGAGGAGCCATGCATGGTCTGGGGCAGATAACGGCAGCTGCCGCACTCACCGGAAGCACTGCTGTCATCAGATACCTGCCGGCGCTTTTGATCGCCGGTGATATCACGGGCTGCCTTATCGGTCTCACAAGCCTTATCATCCTGGACCGTATCGATCCAAAAAAAGCATCTGCCTGTCAGTAGGCAAAGGAATCCAGTCCCCCATCACTACCACTGTCCCCGCCGATGATCTCCAGTATGACCTTGTTAGGAAGACAGACTATCACCTGACCCTCTCTTTCTGCGGGATATGAATGCACGCAGCTCTGGTCGGGACATTCCGCGGACTTCATATATACCTTCCCTCCACGTATCTCACAGACATTTGTATCTCCGATCTCTATGATCCTGTCCTCATCAAGAGGATAGGAGCCTGCAGGCTCTCCATCGGCAGTTATCACAAGCCTTTTATCCTGCTGCCGCACAGCATCTTTGTCATGAAGATAAAAAAAAGCCAGGATAAGGAGGGCAGATATTGCTATGGCGCTTACAAGCAGTATATCGGGAAGGGTTACCGCTCTTTTTTTTCCCAAGGTCATTTCCTCTGCTCCCTGTCCGCAGGATCCGGAGCCTCTTTCCCGGAAGGTTCCCTGTCCGCAAGATCCAGTATCTCTCCTTCGGAAAGCCCGCTTTCCGTCCCGTCCGGACTGTACAGGGTCATGATCCCATTCTCATCAGTAAAGACCAGCTTCACATCATATCCCTTCTCCCTGACCAAAGCCTCCGTCCTGTCCTTCCCCAGCAGGATCCCGACTGTGGAGAGCGTATCACAGAGCATATCATCATCCCCTATGACCGTGACCTGGACCAGTCCCGTATCCGCGGGATACCCGGTTTTGGCAGATAAGATATGATGATATAAAACACCGTTTTCTTCAAAGCATCTCTCATACGTGCCGGAGGATATCACACAGCCTTCCCTCAGACTGACCACGGCAGCCACCTCTCCCCTGTCATGAAAAGGCTTCTGGATACCGATCTTAAAAGGACGCCTGTCAGGCCTTTCTCCTACCGTACTGACATTCCCTCCGAGATTTATCACCGCGCCGTCGCAGCCATTTGACCTCAGGTATTCCCTTATCCTCCCCGATATATATCCCTTCGCGACAGCGCCCAGATCCAGCTCTGCCTCAGGATCCGTGAAGCTTACCTTATTTCCGCTCACATACACCCCGGATCGATCCACATGCCGCAAAGCCTTTTCAATATCGTCCTTCCCCGGCACACTCCCCTCTCCCGAACGGAAATCCCAAAGTGATGAAACAGGGAGTATTGTGATATCAAATTCGCCGCCGCTCATATCCCCCGCTTCAAGCCCCATGGCAATACAGTCAGCCAGCGCCTCCGAGACACCGGTCTCATCACTGCTCCTGTGATTTAACTTATACAGCTCACTTGAGGTATCCTGGGCGGACAGAACCCTTTCAAGCTCATCACACAATTCAAAGCATCCGTCCATAAGCTCCCCGGCATTATCATCATATATCCGGATCGTGACCGGGGTATCAAAATAAAGGCCTGTGCGTGACAGTCCGTCTTTTTCCGTATTTAAAGAACCGCAGCCCGTAAACAGTATACAGGCTGCGGCTGCTGTCATTATAAGTCCACGCTTCAGACGATGCATTTTCTGGGGCAGTTCTTTTTGCAAAGACCGCATTTTACGCATTTTTCGTAATCAATGACCGGCGTGCTGCCGTTCATCTCAATTGCCTGCTTCGGACAGGTCTTTTCGCACTTGGTACAGCCTATACAGCCGACCTTGCAGGCATCCATGACAGGCTTCCCCCTGTCCGGATTGGCACATCCTATGGCTACAGCCTTCCCGTAAGGAACCTCGGATATAAGCTTTCTGGGACAGGCCTTCATGCATTTCTTACAGTCCACGCATTTCTCCGGATCGACCACTGCTATGCCATGCTGTATGGATATTGCCCCGTATTCACATGCCTTCACACAGTCTCCGAAGCCCATGCAGCCGTAGGTACATGACTTGGGGCCCTTTCCCGGAGCAAAGGATATGACAGAGCAGCTCCTCTCGCTTCCTGAATACTCATATCTGTCAGTAGTCTGATCGCAGTCACCTATGCAGTGCACGAAGGCGACCATCCTTACAGCATCGGGATCCGCCTCGCCTCCCATGATCTTTGCCACGGCCTCGGCAACCGGAGCCTGTCCTACGACACAGGCATTGACCGGAGCCTCACCTTTCACTATCGCTCCAGCAAGAGCGGCGCAGCCGGAATAACCGCAGGCACCGCAGTTTGCTCCGGGAAGGGCTTCGATTATCTCAGCCTCCCTCTCATCGACCTCCACTGCAAACCTTTTACTCGCTATGCTCAGGAATATACCTACAAAAAGCCCTACTCCGCCAACCATCAAAGCTGAAAACAGAATATCAGCGCCCATTTACATTTTCCTCCTATAATAAACGATCAAAACGATGAAAAACCGAAAAACGCTATCGACATGAGCGCTGCCGTGATCATGACTATCGGAAAGCCCTGAAACGCCTTCGGCACATTATTAAACTCCATCTTCTCCCTGATATATGACAGGATTGCGATCGATATCAGGAAACCTATGGCCGTAAAAAATCCGTAAACGGTTCCGGTCAGTATGTCATAATCCTTCTGTACATTGAGAAGAGCCACGCCGAGCACTGCACAGTTTGTGGTAATGAGGGGCAGATAGATCCCGAGCGCATCATACAGCGACTTGACGAATTTTTTGAGGAACATCTCAACAAACTGGACCAGGGCTGCCACTATCAGGATGAAGGCAATTGTCTTCAGATATTCAAGCCCGAAGGGTACCAGCAGGAAATGATATATTATACCGCATACAAGCGATGCAAGAGTCAGCACGAAGGTTACGGCAAAGCCCATGCCCACAGCGCTCCTGCTCTTCTTGGACACTCCCAGAAAAGCGCATATTCCCAGGAACTGGCTCAGCACTACATTATTGATCAAAGCAGCCGACAGGGCCAAAAGCATTATATTCATGCCTGCACCTCCTTCATTCCAGCTTCCTCACCGGATACGGCCTTCTTTCCGCCGCAGACAGAATGTCTTGCGCAGGATGAGCAGTCCGAGCATCCGTTTTCCGTGGGATCCCAGCCTGTACGCCTCGCTGCACCGATCTTGAGCTTGTTCATGACCGCTACGAAAAAGGCCATTACAAGGAATGCTCCCGGAGCCAGGATGAAAATATTAACAGGCTCATATGCTGCGGGGGTGATCCTGATCCCGAATACGGTCCCCGCACCGACTATCTCCCTTACAGAGCCTATGAGAAGCAGTGCGAGCGTAAAGCCCAGCCCCATTCCGAGTCCGTCAAATATGGATTCCACAGGCCCCTTCTTTCCGGCATAGGCCTCGGCTCTTCCCATGATGATGCAGTTGACCACTATGAGGGGTATGTATATCCCGAGAGCCGCGTAAACCGATGGAAAGAAGCCCTCCATAAGGAATTCCACTATGGTCACAAAAGACGCTATTATGACAATATATGAAGGGATGCGCATCCTGTTGGGAATTATCCCTTTCAGCAGTGATATCATAAGGTTTGACGCTACAAGTATGGCTGTAGTGGAAAGTCCCATTCCGATAGCATTGGTTGCGCTTGTGGTGGTCGCAAGCGTCGGACACATTCCGAGTATCAGACAGAATACCGGATTTTCCACATAAATTCCGTTCCAGATCCTTTCAAGGGGCTTGTCCTTTTTATCTGTCATGGCTGAAAGACCTCCTCATATGTTCTTGCGGCTATTACAGCGGCATTGACCGCATTTGTTACAGCATTGGTGGTTATGGTTGCTCCGCTTATGGCATCTATCTCGTTTTCCGCAGTCTTCCCTGTCTTGGTATATACTATGATCTCATCGGCCGCAAGCTCCCTGAATCCGTCTATGAAGGGAGACTCCTTCGCCTTCATTCCCATGCCTGCCGTTTCCGAGAGCTTCAAAAATGATATGCCGTTTATCCTGTAAGAGCTGCCATCGGAGCTGATGCCGACCATTATCTCGATATCGCCTCCGTAACCGTCGCTGTCCGTGACATCGACCACATAGCCGAGCCTGCCCTTTCCGTCATCATACGCCTTGTCTATGGAATTAAGCTTCACGCCGGTGATGCTGCTGTCCGCAAGCCCCTTTTCATAGTTGCCGACAAAAGCCTGATCCTCAAGCCCTTCAGCCTCCTCAAATGATCCTGCCTCAGCGAATACCGCCCGCTGGGAAGCAATCCTTGCTTCAGCCTGTTCCCTTGCTATGGGCTCCTTGGTGATATTGTAGACGAAGCCTAAAAGCATGCCTGCCACCACAGTGATACAGGTGACTATGATTATATCCTTGATCGCGGATGACTCTTTCTTCTTATTCATGCTTTGCCTCCTTCTCGCGCTTTATACCGAAAGCAAGAGGTCTCGTAAACTGCTCTATCATAGGGGTAAGGCAGTTCATGAAGATGATGGCATAGGATACGCCTTCATTTGACTTGGAGACCATCCTGAAAAGGAAGGTCAGTATGCCGAGACATACGCCATAGATAAGCTGCCCCTTCGTGGTCATGGGTGATGAAGCATAGTCTGTCGCCATAAACCAGGCTCCGAGCATGAGTCCGCCTGCAAATATCTCGCATAAGGTATAATAAAACGGCGCTTCATAGCCTCTTATAAATGCAGTGATGAGTACAAGCACAAAGAAGGTCCCGATATAGCTCAGCGGTATCCTGAGATCTATAACCCTGATGCAGAGCAGGAAAACAGCTCCGATGAGGAGCGCCAATGCAGACGTCTCACCTATGGTCCCCAGTGTGGTCCCAAGGAAAAGATCTCCGAGAGGATAAGCCGCTCCCGTCTTTAATGCCGCAAGAGGGGTTGCAGAAGATACAGCATCCATCGCCGCTGCAGAGGATGCCATGATCCCGCCCTTTACAGCAAAATCCGTCATCTGTGATGAAAAAGAGATGATAAGGAAGCATCTTGCTCCCAGAGCCGGATTCATGAAGTTCTGGCCGATGCCACCGAAAAGCTGCTTTACGACTATGATGCCGAACACAGAGCCCAGGACCGGGATAAACAAAGGTACCTCCGGCGGCATGTTCAGGCCGATCAGGAGCCCGGTCACGACAGCGGAAAGATCATAGACCGTGACCGGTCTTTTTGTGATCTTTTCAAATACATATTCAGAAAGTACTGATGAAGCAACAGATATCACAAGCACAAGAAGGGCATGCATGCCGTACAGGATGACTCCCGCCACGCTTGCGGGGATCAGTGAAAGGACTACAGCGCCCATTATCTTCTGTGTGGTTATATTATCCCTTACGTGCGGTGAAGGAGAAACATTATATACCGTATCCATACTTACTTTCTCCTTTCCGCAAGCAGAGTTCTGCGCATTGCCTTTATATTGGAAGCAAGGGGTCTCCTTGCCGGACAGGTGTAGGAACATGATCCGCACTCGACGCATTCCATACCGAATCTCTCAGCAAAAGCCTCCTTCGCTCCATTCTCCGCAAGATCCGACAGATCACAGGGCATGAGATGCGCAGGACACCCTCTCACGCAGCGTCCGCACTTGATGCACGGGGTTTCCTTTGCCGCGCTTACCGGATCCTTCAGGAAGCAGGTGATGGCTCCGCTGGTCTTTGTTACAGGCACATCAAGGCCGAACAGTGCGAATCCCATCATGGGACCTCCCGAGATAAGCTTTTCCGGAGCCGACCTGAAGCCTCCCGCCTCATTGATTATATCCTGATAGGACATGCCTATCCGCACATCATAATTCTTCGGATTATTGACCGCATCCCCGGACACGGTGAATATCCTGTGCATGAGAGGTCTTCCCTTGATGACAGCCTCATAAACCGCTATGACTGTGTCCACATTATTCACTATGCAGCCGGCATCGGCAGGCAGCATAGAGGAATTGACCTCTCTTCCCGTCACGGCGTAGATGAGTGATCTCTCAGAGCCCTCCGGGTATTTCGTTTTAAGTACCGCGACACTTATCCTGTCATGTCCCTTCACCGCCTCCTGCATCTTCTGTATCGCAAGAGGCTTGTTATTCTCTATCCCTATGACGCCCTTCGCTCCGGGAAAGATCTTCAATATGCATTCAAGCCCTCCCACAAGGTCATCGCTGTGCTCGAGCATGCATCTGTAATCAGAGGTCAGATAGGGCTCACACTCCGATCCGTTCACTATGATATGATCTATCCTGCCGGGCTCCTTCGGTGAGAGCTTCACATGGGTAGGGAAGCCCGCTCCTCCCATTCCGACGATCCCGGCTTCCTGTATCCTCTTTATTATGCCCTCCTTATCCAGCGAATCCAGGGCTGCGGTATTGTATTCTTTTTCCGTATCGAGTCCGTCATTTTCCACGATTATGGCATCCACAGCATCACCCAGAGCATTTTTTCTCTTCTCTATACCCTTCACTGTCCCCGAAACCGATGCATATACCGGAGCCGATACGAAGCCGCCGGCTTCCGCGATCATCTGGCCTATAATGACCTGATCTCCCTTTTTCACCACCGGCTTTGCCGGAGCTCCGATATGCTGGGACAAAAGATAAACCATTTCCTTCCCCGGTGCCAGCGTCGTGATCGGCTGATCCATCGATATCTCCTTCATGTCTTTGGGATGGATACCGCCCTTAAATGTCTTTAGACGCAAAATTCCGCCTCCTTTCAGATTTCCGCATATATATTCCCTCCGCGCCATAAGGATGCTAAGGCCACGCAGAAAGCTATCCTTTTATCATACTCAACTTTACATGAATCGGCAAGGAGAACCCTCAGTCAGCGCTGTCCATATCATCCTTTTCAGCCGCGTCGATCTTTTTGCATTCAGCATCAAAAATCCTCAGGGCCCTGCCGTACTCCCCGTTAAGAAGTCCATAGATCCTGATCCACTCAGCCTTACCTCTCGGATCCTCCTCACTGCCGGATCTGTCAGCAAATACAGGGATGGACAATTCCTTAAGCTTCTTCCCCGTCTCATCATTCTGTCCGTCCGCAACCGCGAGATCCGGTCTGCTGTTTATCAGTTCTTCAGAATCTGAAGCATCATCCCATCCTGCATAATGAATATCATCAGATTCCACAAGAGCGGATGCCTTGCTTTCAGTGATCTCATCAGCTTCACAACCGGAAAATCCCACATTCCCAAGGCTGTCCAGCTGACTGAAGAAATCCATTCCGGATGCAGATGCCACATAAGCCCTCCTTACAGGAGTCCTTATGACAGTTACATCAGCCGGGATGCCGGATGGAAGCAGAGCAAGCCTGGGAACAAGAAGATATCTGTCCTTGCCTGCCGTGATCCTGTATATATTATTGTCATATGAATCGATCTTAAAGCCCGTGGCATATTCCGGTATTATCTTTTCCCTGATCTTCATGCTCTTATATGCAGGAGCCTCTCCGTCAGGATCAGCCGCTGTAATGGTGGCGGAATCAAAATAAAGTGTGATCTCAGCTGTATCCGCAGTCACGGAAAGCTTCTGGTCGAAGGACTTTACAGGTATGACAAATGAAGCCTCCTCATCCTCTTTATCAGCATCAAACTCCATCCCGTCGACCGTCATATGTTCATGCTCAGGAGATGACCAGGTGATCATTGCCGCAGCCTCTCCCTCCTGTATCAGAAGAAGGGCAGGTGATCCTATGCTGTCCTCACCGGAAATCCCCTCAGTATCCACATCTATATAATACATTCCGTCTTCTATCTTAAGCTCCTTTGCGGTCTTATATCTTGATACCTTAAAGGCCTCATCCGGAAGTGAGGAGCTTTTGAACAAAAGCGTCCTGTCATACCACTCCCCCTTATCCCCGCTGTATGCCGCATAGGAAAGAGCCTTATCAAGAGCCTCGACAGGTATCTTATAAAGACGGTCTCCCGCATCGTTTTGAGCAGGACTGATATAGTTATCCTCAGAATCAGAAGCCGCCTCCGAAGCCGTGCCGGGATAAATGAAAAGATATTCATCGCTCTCTATCCTCAGCACTGCATTCATGCTGACATCCTCTGCCATAAGAAGAGTATCCGCGATCTCAAACCCGGGCGAGCTGCATCCGGTTTCGATAAGATATTCGCCCTTATTCAGCTCAGATGCCGTAACCGGTGTAAGATTGCTGTCATCTGTCTCTTCCGGCGCCGTATCATCCGCAACATCGGCAACCTTACCGTATCGGGAGTTTTCGGATACTGTCTCTTCGGATACCTCGGCCTCTGATACCGCCCTGCCCCCGTCAGCTTCCTCCCCGGTCTCAGTGCTCCCGGTGCCGTTTGAAGACGGGATCGCATTGTCTCCCACTCCGGAAGCCCTGCCTGTATTGCCGCAGCCGGATACAGCCGCGAATATCAGTATTGATAAAATTAATGTTATTATTCTCTTTTTGTTCATCTTACCTGTCATATGCATTTTTTACCTCAATCGCCGGATTCTTTCAGATCGGATCAAGTTTTGGTGATCAAAAGGATATTATAGCATGACTTCTTGCGCGAGAAATAGGAATTTCGCGCAAGAACTCCGCGTTCCGCGGAGCACGCCCCTTGCTTCGCAAGGACCTGGTCAAATACGATTCTTGTTTTTTCGATAAAAAACAAGAATCTATACTCCATTGCAGATCATCTGAACAGCTTCTTTTCTGTACATTTCAACTCAACGTAGGGAAAGAGGAGCAGAGGTGGTATGCCGGTCCACCGCCTGAGACCATGTCAAGCCTGACTCCTTTGAAAGCTTAAGCTCAAGATCAGCAGCCTTTGTTTTTTCAAGACAAAGCCTTACATTAGCCATATCACTGAATTCAACAAAAGCTTCCGCGGTGTCCCTCGGACTTCCTGTCGATATCTTTCTTTCGATCAGCCGTTCCTTAAGCATATCCGGATCGGCCTTTACAGATATCGTATAATCGGCCATATCCGAAAGATCTCTCCAGCCTTCTTCATTAAGGAGCAGATAGTTTCCCTCCAGGATGATCATATCCCCATCGACAAAAACAGCATCCTCTACAGGATTATGAAGAAGCCGGTTATATACCGGCCACCCGCAGTTTTTCCCTGAAGCCAATTCCTGCAGCTTATCCTTGAGAAGTTCCAGATCAAAGGTAACAGGAGCTCCTTTTATGTCAACCATGGGAACCTCCCTGCCATCAATAAAGGCAGTATGGGATATTAAGTAATCCTGCCTTCTGTGAAACCCGTCCATGCCTATGGCCTGAAGCTTTTTTCCGGGTATGACATCCTTTGAAAGTTTTTCCAGAAAGCCAGATAACGTGCTTTTTCCTGCTCCAGGCGGAGCTGCGAGCATTACAAGCAGACGACTGCCTTTTCGTGAATGCATTTCTGACAGACGTTTCAAAAGAGGGATGAAAACAGTATTTATCTCCTCATTTCTGTATAACGCCTTTATCTCTATCCCATTGTTGTCATATACATATTCCATATCGTATGGCTCCTTATGCTCAGCTCCTTACTCCTTCTTTTATCATGCCGGATCCTGCGCATCAGTCTGCCTCAATAAGTCCATGTTCATGCATAATCCCTTTTCCTCCTCTTATAACAGCAGGATATATTTCGATAAACGCATTTTTACTGACATAAAGCAGCAGGTTTTGATCCTGAAAAGATTTTATAGCAGCAGTATATAAATGACAACAGACGCAGGTTTCAGCAGTAATGCTCTATCCTTATCTGAAGGCTGCGTTCTCCGCGGTATTCATTTATCTCCACGGAATAAAGGAGGCTGATGCTTTTGTTTTCATTGATAAACCGCAGCAGCTCCTCCACATCTCCGAAAAAGACGGCAGAAAGAGTTTTTCCTTTATCTGACGCGCTGCATTTTAATACATTCCGGTTCTTTCCGTATATGTTCGTATTTGTAAGCCTTACATCCCTTACAGCAAAAAGCGGTTTTGGATTTTCCGGCCCGAAGGGCTCAAGCTTCAATATATCCCCGGCAAGCCTCATATCAACATACGAAAAGGGCAGCACCATATCAAACCTGATCTTCGTGATCAGATCATGTTCACTCAATGTGCAGCTCTCATTGAGCCTTCTGGCAAGGATCTCCGGCTTTATGCCCTCCTTAAGGCTCAATCCCCCGGCCATCCTGTGTCCGCCGTATTTTTCAAAAAGCTCCGAAACCCCGGTCATGGCCTCATACATATCATATTCATCTATAGAGCGTCCGGAGCCTTTGATCCCGCTTTCGCCGTCTGTGAGCACAAAGGACGGTTTTCCGGTCTTCTCCCTCACCCTGCCCGCTATTATCCCCGCCACGGATTCATGTGTTTCGGGAAGATATATGACAAGTACCCTGTCCTCTTCCATATCAGGTGAGAGCGCCTGCTCCAGCGCCTTTGCTGTGCCTTTTTCCGTCATATCCTTGCGGTCATTATTCATGGCGACAAGCATGTCTGCCAGTCTTTCCGCCTCCCGGGGATCCTCAGCCTCCAGCAGCTCATAGGCATTGTCTGCGGTGGCAAGCCGTCCCGTGGCATTTATGCATGGACCGAGAACAAACCCCACATGATAAGGGCGCAGTTCACAGCCCTCCACCCCCTGTGCCCTGATAAGGGCCCTCATACCGGGATTTGAGGTATTGCTGAGCCTTTTAAGCCCTGCAGACACCAGGGATCTGTTTTCATCCCTTAAGGGCATGATGTCTCCGATGACTGCAAAAGCGGCAAATTCGACCAGATCATCCATCTGCTCCCTGCCAAGACCCTGTCTTTCAAAAAGAGCTGCTATCACCTTAAATGCCACCTGGGCGCCGCATATCCCGGTAAAGCCATAGAAGGAATCACTCCGTTTTATGTCAACCACAGCATCTGCTTCGGGAAGCTCCTCCACCCGTACCCCGTCCTCCATATGAAAAGGCACCTCGTGATGATCGGTCACTATCACCGTCATCCCAAGCTCATGGGCAAGCCTTATCTGAGAAGCTGCCGAGATCCCGTTATCGCAGGTTATGATACAGTCTACACCTGACTGTGCCGCCTCCCTTATCAGTCTTTCATTCAGTCCGTAGCCGTCGGTGATCCTGTGGGGGATGGCATGGTCAGCCTTTGCCCCTGCTCTTTTCAATCCCGTAGTCAGGATATATGCCGCGCATACACCGTCTATATCATAATCCCCTATGACCCTGATCCTTTTTCCCCCGCTTATCATCCCTGAAAGTATATCCGTACACTTTCCGATGTCAGGCAGTCTTTCATAGGAATAGCTCCCGGAGATATCAGGCTCCAGATATTTTATTACCTGATCTCTTCCGGGAAGGCGCCTGTCATCCCCGGATGTGATGCGGTTTACCAAAAGTCTCGCCATTGCTGGCGAGACCCCGTAGCTTTCTGACAGTGCCCGGTAATCACCGGGGATCTGCTTTTCATACCATAGCTCTTTTTTCAACTCAGATTCATCTCCCTGATCTTCTTTCTTAAAGGAAGCACAAACTGGGGATTCACCGAAAGTCCGTCAACCCCCATGCGCATGAAGGTCTCTGTCATCTCAAGATCCCCTGCCAGCTCTCCGCATATCAATACAAGGCTTCCGTGTCTGTGTCCTGCCACCACTGTCATCCTGATCTGCTCTATCACCGCCGGATGATGAGGATCGTAGAAACGGTCAAGGGTAGGATTCTGTCTGTCCAGGGCAAGAGTAAACTGTGTCAGATCGTTTGTCCCGACTGAAAGGAAATCCGCCTCCGCCGCAAGCTGGTCAGCTATGAGAACCGATGCAGGTGTCTCTATCATGACCCCGATCAGATAATTCCCGATGGCCTGATGCTCCCTGTGAAGCTCTGCTTCGCACTCATGGAGGATCTCCTTGCATTCCAGAAGCTCCGAAAGGCTTGTGATCATCGGGAATATGATCCTCATATTTCCGAATTTTGAGGCTCTGAGCATCGCCCTAAGCTGCACCTTGAAGAAATCCTTTCTCGTAAGGCTTATCCTGATCGCTCTCATTCCCAGAGCAGGATTGGCCTCCTCCGGGAGCTGCAGATAGGGAACGCTTTTATCAGATCCTATATCCACTGTCCTTATGATGACAGATCCCGGATTCATATCCTCCACGACCTTCCTGTATGCGAGATACTGCTCCTCCTCAGAAGGATAATCCCGATCCTTAAGGAAAAGGTAATCAGATCTGAAAAGACCTATGCCGGTAGCATCATTTTCAAAAACAGTCTCCATATCGTAGGGATTGGAGATATTGGCGTAAAGTCTGACTTCCCGTCCATCCCTCGTGACAGTCATCTTGCCCTTAAGTCTCATGAGAGAATCCGCAAACTTCCGGTTTTCCTTCATGATCTCGTCATATTTTCTTACTGTCTCATCATCGGGCTTCAGGAAAACAAGACCGTTTGTTCCGTCCACTATGGCATCATTGCCGTCACAGGCAGGGGACAGATTCTCTGCCCTTATGACACAGGGGATGCCAAGTCCCTTTGCAAGGATGGAGGCGTGGGTATTCAGGTTTCCCTCCTTCATGATAATGGCAAGTACATATCTCCTGTCGATCCTGGCGACCTCGGATGCCGTCAGATCATATGCTGCCAGGATATAGGGCTCCTTCCCGAAGGATATCCCCCTGGATGTGCCCATCAGCTCCTCCAGGACCTCCCTCTCAAGCTCCAGGATATCATCGCTTCTCCTCATTATATATGGATCAGGAAGATTCCTGATATCGTCAGCTACATCATTAAAACCGAACTTAACGCCAAATTCGGCGCATTTTTTCATTTCCCTGATATAATCCTCTACACGCCTTATGAGCCCATGATCCTCCAAAAGCGCCACATGTGAGATGAAAACCAGCGATCCATCGGTGTCCGAGTTGGCCTCAGCAGCTTCGGCAAGAGCAAACTTGTGCTCCTTTACATTATTCAGAGCATGCTCAAAACGCTCTATCTCATGATCGGAATCTTCGTAATCCCCTTCATCTATGTCATAATTCGCTTCGGAATAAAACCGGATCTTCCCGATCACAGCCCCCTGGGCCAGACTTTTGCCTTCGATCTTCTTCACTGAAACACCCTCCAAAAAGTACCCCCCATGCCCATCTTATCGGCAATACCCTGAAAATATGCAGGAGCATGGGTGCATCTCATTATGCCGCACCGCTTCGCAGCGGTCGCTTAAAAAGTAAAAAGAATCCAAAATTATTATATCATAAAAACATGCGTGAGTATAACCCCAATCTCATACAGGGTATCAGGGGTGTCTCCGTCGCTCCCATCCTCAGAGGCCTGTCAAGAGACAGAAGAAATTTTCTTGATAAGGAAGATATCAGAGCTTATACTATAAAGGTGTATCAGTCGATCAGATCACCGGCCTGAGGGGAGTCTCATGGATTTGGAGGAATAAAAATGAGCGAAAGACCGAAAAGTGTTGTCATCGTAGTGCTTCAGTACAGCGTTGTGGTAAAGGGTATCGAACGTAAGCTTACAGATGCCGGATATCAGACAGCGATCCTTAAGGATGGATTTGACAGGCTTAAGGATCTTTCAGTCACTACCGACCTTTTTCTTCTGTATCTTCCCGCTGATATATCCGAAAAAGATGACATGATAGAAAAGCTTAAAT
>CAMUZQ010000015.1 GCA_947165275.1 uncultured Lachnospiraceae bacterium
AGACTGTAAATCTGCTGGCAACGCCTTCGGTGGTTCGAATCCACCACCACCCAGCATCGCACATAAGAGTGAAAATCGCTCGCTAAGTGCTCATAGCGATACCGAGCTACTAAGCTCAGCGGCGAAATGCGTAAATGCGTTCTTGCTTCGCTAAGGGCTCGGCATGCATCGCACATAAGCGAGCAAAATACGCTCGCTAAGTGCTCATAGCGACGCGGGGTAGAGCAGTCTGGAAGCTCGTCGGGCTCATAACCCGGAGGTCACAGGTTCAAATCCTGTCCCCGCTACTTATGTACCGGGTTTAATGTTTTAAGTAATTCAATCAGGTACGGATGCCTTGATAGCTCAGTTGGTAGAGCAAGGGACTGAAAATCCCTGTGTCGCCGGTTCGATTCCTGCTCAAGGCACAAAGAGAAAAATACAGGCCTTAAAACCTGTATTTTTCTTTATCCATTACCTCCTGCAGTGTTCTTATGTTTTACACGAATTCCTTCATGCTTTTCTGATTTTGCACGCTTAAGGTCCTGTGATATTATGTATATATAGATTTTTGCGGATGATTTCCGATTTTGTTTGCAAAAAGTCTTGAAATCCTGAGTGGAGTTAGAATGAATAAGGGGGGTATCTATGTATATCGCATCAGAAAAAAGATATGAGAGCATGAAATATCAGCGTTGTGGAAAAAGCGGTCTTAAGCTTCCGGTCGTATCTCTTGGTTTATGGCATAATTTTGGTGATACAGGCGTATATTCCAATATGGAACAGCTCATATTTACATCCTTTGACAACGGTATCACTCATTTTGATCTTGCAAATAATTACGGTCCGAAATATGGAAGTGCAGAATCAAATTTCGGAAAAATACTGAATGAACATCTGAAACCGTACAGGGATGAGCTTATAGTATCCACAAAGGCCGGATATGATATGTGGGAGGGTCCTTACGGCAACTGGGGATCCAGAAAATACCTCATAGCAAGTCTTGATCAGTCATTACAGAGAATGGGGCTTGAATATGTGGATATTTTCTATCATCACAGAATGGACCCGGAAACACCTTTGGAGGAGACCTGCGGGGCATTGGAACAGATAATCCGGAGCGGTAAGGCATTGTATGCAGGATTATCAAACTATGACGGTCCGACACTGGAAAAAGCATGTGATATCCTTACAGAAAGACATGTACCCTTCGTGATCAATCAGAACCGTTATAATATCCTGGATCGCGCAGTAGAAGCGAATGGGCTGCTGAATATGACAAAAAAACTTGGAAAGGGACTGATAACCTTTTCACCTCTCGCCCAGGGAAGACTGTCCGACAGGTATCTGGATGGCATACCGGAGGACAGCCGGCTTAAAAAGGACGGAAGGTTCTTAAAGGAGGATATGATCAATGAGGAGATCCTTTCCCGCATAAGAAAGCTGAATGAGATCGCAAAACGGAGAGGACAGACACTGGCTGAGATGGCTCTTTCGTGGCTCCTGTTTCATGATGAGGTAACCAGTGTGCTTATAGGAGCATCAAAGCCTGCACAGATACTGGATAATATAAAGGCAGCGGAGAATACCGATTTTTCACAGGAGGAGCTGGATGAGATAGATCAGACAGCTGTCTGAATATCCGTGTCCGGCAGAAGCTGAAGAATTACAGACTGGTTCATATGTTTGTATTGTGATAAAATACCTCTGTATGTCTGATTGAAAGAAAAGGATGAGATAAGAATATGAGAGTATTGGTTACCGGCGGTACCGGCATGGTCGGTTCGCATTTTATGAAAAGCTTCATAAATGACGGAGATGAGGTCATAGGGATTGCAAGAAATTCTGCGGCAAGCCGCATGGCTGCTATCCAGGATGACAGGATAAAGCGTTGCGATATAATGGAAAGAGATTCTCTGATGCGTATCTTCAGGGAATTTAAGCCCGATGTAGTGATACATATGGCAGCGCAGGCATTCAACGGTGATTCCTGGAATCTGGAATATGTAACTCATGACACAAATTATATCGGCACACTGAATGTACTCTATTGCTGCAGGGAAGCTGTTCCGGAGGCAAAGATACTGCTTGCATGTTCAAGCGCCGAATATGGAAATATCAAAGAGGAGGACTGTCCCTTAAAGGAGGACCGGCTGCTGACTCCCCATACACCCTACGGAGTATCAAAAGCGGGTGTAGAGAATCTGGGAAGACAGTATGCTCTGAATTTCAATATGAAGGTGTTTCTTCCCAGGATGTTCATTCATGTCGGTACAGGACATCCTCCTGCTACAGCCATACAGAATTTTGCAAGACAGCTGGCGCTTATAAAAGCCGGAAAGCTGCCGCCTGAGATCCATGTGGGAAATCTGACGACATACAGGGATTATATAGATGTAAGAGACGGTGTGAAGGCCATGCGTCTCGTCATGGACAAGGGAAATCCTGCGGAGCCCTATAATATCTGTAATGGAAAAGCATATCAGATACAGGAGATCCTGGATATGCTCGTAGATATATCAGGAACCGAGGCCAGGGTAATAAGTGATAAATCTCTTTTCAGAGTGGCAGATGAGCCTCTGCTGCTGGGAGACGGCAGTAAGATAAATGCTCTTGGCTATACAAGGGGCTATACTATGAGACAGACACTGGAGGACGTCTTTGCAGACTGGGAGAGCAGAATATGAGTTATAAAAACGTTACAATATTATTACCGGCAATGGATGAGACCTACAGCATGAGGCAGACGGTGGAGACGATCTTACACACCTGCCGCAGAAAGGATCTATGCGAAATGATCTTTCTGCTCTGCAGTAAAACCACAGAAGAATCCAGAAAAACGGCAGAGCAGATCATAGCCGATTATGAAAGATATATTCCCATGTACATACATGAGCAGGAGCTGCCGGGCGTCGGAGGCGCGATAAGAGAAGGCATTGAGCTGGCAAAGGGAAGTCATGTGGTAATGATGTCTACAGATCTGGAAACTGATCCCAATGTCATAAAGACCTTTATCGCTGCGGCAAAGAAATATCCAAACAGGATAATAACAGCCTCCAGATGGAGAAAAGGCGGCGGATTTGAAAACTATGACAAAGTAAAGCTGGTATGCAATCTTATATTTGAGAGAAGTATAGGAATTCTTTACGGCGTAGGTCTTTCGGATCTTACTTATGCGTACCGAATATTTCCCACAGAGCTTATGCAGTCGATAAAGTGGGAAGAGCTGAAGCATCCTTTCTTTTTGGAGACGGCATTGAAGCCGCTCAGACTGGGGGTAAAGTTTATAGAAGTACCCGGACACTGGGCAGCGCGCACCGAGGGCGAGAGCCAGAATGGCTTTTTTGATAATTTCAAATACTTTAAAACGGCCTTTCACATAAGAGTCCTTAAAGAAGAAGATATACTTAAATGAAAAAACTCAAAATAAAGAAGCCGGATCTGGCATCCGATCTGGGACGAAGCAGATTTTTAACATTTATATTTTTTATTCTGACAGCATTGCTGCTCGGGTGGCAGTCGGATGATTCCTTCCACGGATATGTAATGGTAAAGCATCTGCTGGAAGGAAACGGCTTTGTATACAATATAGGAGAGAGGGTCTGTGCCACCACGGGACCGCTCTACACTCTTTCCTGTGCGATACCCTGTGCCCTGACTCACGAGATGTACTTTACGACCATAGTACTGGATGTTTTTTACAGCGCTGCAGCATATTATGTATTTGCCTATAAGATATGCAGGACACGCGAGCAGGTGTTGATCGGTTTTTTTTCATTCATCGGTTCTAAAGCTTTTGTATCCTATACAACCTCAGGACTTGAAAACAGCCTGCTCTTTTTATTTATGGCTTTATTCATATGGCAGTATATGAAAAGGGATTTTTTTGACAGCAGGAATTTACTGCTTCTGGCACTTACCTTTTCCGGAATAGCCCTGACAAGGATGGACAATGTTCTGCTCTTTATCCCGGCCATAGTATATGTTTTTCTTGCAAAACGCGAGAATACAGGCTTCATAAAATGTGTGTTCCTCGGGATAGCGGGACTTATTCCTTTCTTTATATGGGAGCTGTTTTCCTTTATTTATTATGGATCCTTCGTTCCCAATACAGCATATGTAAAGATAGGAACCGGTATCACTCTGACAGACTATGTCAAGCACGGTATATTGTATTACTGGTATACCCTGCTGAATGATGCGGTTGTCCTGGTAATACCCATGGTTTTTATTGTGATGACCCTGCTTTTGAGAAAGATAAAATATCTGCTGATATCTGCGGGTTTGGCAGCATACGGGCTGTATCTTCTTTCCGTAGGAGGGGATTTTATGATGGGAAGGCATTTCACGGGGATGCTTTTTATTTCCGTTTTGTCTGCTACAATGATGTTTAACAGGGAAAAGGACTATTTTGATACCATCAGGAAGATGCGGATAGTCTTTTCATTGTTTGTGATAGGAACCATGTGCTGGTCCTTTACCTTTGGATCAGCTATTGGATCACAGTATCTTTTCGGACACAGCTTTGCAAGCAGTATCTCAGATGAAAGAGAGTATTATTTCGGCACTACGGGCTTTTATAACAATATCAGAAGCCTGATAAAGACAGGGAGGACCTGCTGGCAGGATACCTGGAACAATGAGTCTCCCGACCGCCTGAGGAAGGAAGGCTTCAGAGGAGATATACTTGATAATGCGGCAGGAATACTTGTATATAATAATTCGGACCTGTATCTGAATGATACATATTGTCTGGGAGACCCTTTGATGTCAAGACTTCCGGCAGTATATCAGGAATCCTGGAGGGTAGGACATCTTAAAAGAGTTTGTCCTGAAGGATACAGGGAGTCTGTATATGAAAATGAAAACCTGATAGAAGACAAGGATCTGAGGGAATTTTATGATAAGATATTGCTTATAACAAGAGGAAATATCTGGTCTGCAGACAGGATCCGCACAATAATCGATATGTATATGGGAAAGTATGATGGACTGATAGAGGGATATATAAGCAGACATCCCGAAGCAACAGGTAAATGATAATGAAAAAAAGATTTTTTAACAGAACCACAAAGATCATCATAGCAGTGTTATGTCTGCTGATGTTTACAGGCTGTGGGGAAACAGAAGAAACAGAAGCCACAGAAGAACCGGAAAAAACAATAGAGACCGGGGAAACTGAAAACCGGATGGAAGTGCCTGAAAAGACCTCTAATGTGATAGTCATGGGTAATGACGGCGAAGGAGAGGCCAAGGGGAAGGATGCTTCGCTTAAAGAAAAAGCAGCTTCAATGAAGATAACCTACAGGTTTGATGAAAATACAGAGATCCTTGACGGGGCAACTATATCCGGCTGGCTTGAAACCCTTGCAGACGGATCCGTATCCGTCAATGAAGCAGCTGCAAAGGAATATGTAGCCGGACTGGCATCAAGGTATGACACATTCGGCAGAAACAGAAGCTTTAAAACTCACAGCGGAGAGCAGATAACGGTTGCAGGCGGTGACTACGGATACTGGATGGACAGGGTTTCCACCAGAAAGGAGCTTATCGCTCAGATACTGAAAGGCGAAAGCGCCGAGCTGACGCCGGTATATTACTGCACAGCGCCAAGCTATGATGTGAATGATATTGGGGATTCATATGTGGAGGTTAATATCGGAGATCAGCATTTATGGGTATATAAGAACGGTCAGCTTGTAAATGAAACTGATTTTGTATCGGGAGGGCTGTTTAAGGGGAACAGTACACCGGAGGGTACATATTCCATAACATATAAGGAAAGAGATGCAACACTTGTAGGAGAGGGATATCAGTCCTCGGTGAAATACTGGATGCCCTTTAACGGCAACATAGGACTGCATGATGCGTCCTGGAGGGACAGCTTCGGCGGGCATATATATTATATGAGCGGCTCTCACGGATGTGTGAATCTTCCTACGGCAAAAGCAGCGGAAATATTCGATCAGGTGGAAAAGGGAGAAGCTGTGGTGGTTTATGGCAGTATCTCCAAGGAGCAGGCTATGAGCAGCCTGAATATGGATGATAAGGCAAAAGCAGCGCAGAAGGGATATATCTCAATGACCCCTGAAATACAGGCATATATTTTGCAGCAGCAGGGCTTTGATGCACAGACAGCGGCAGCCCTGGCTGCGGCACAGCAGGTATCCGCCAATACCGCGCCTGTGGCGCAGACCCCTGTCGATCAGACTGCTCAGCAGGCGGAGGCAGTACAGCCGGCACAGACAGAGCAGACAACAGATCAGCAGGCAGTACAGCCGGCGGAACAACAGCCGGAACAGCAGCCCGAGCAGCCGGCGGAGGCACAGCCGGAGCAGCAGGAGCAACAGGCGGAACAACAGCCGGCCGCAGAATGATAAAACATGATAGAAGAGCTTGACAGACTGGCGGGGTCGGATATCTATCCCTTTCATATGCCGGGGCATAAAAGACAGCGGACAGATACATGGCTTGATGAAGCATATCTACACGATATAACGGAGATAGACGGATTTGACGATCTGCAGGATCCAAAGGATCTGATAGCCTATATAGAAAGAAGTCTGGCAGAGTATTATGGAGCAGACAGAGCCTTTCTTTCCGTTAACGGAAGCACCTGCGGCAATCTGGCTGCAATAACAGCGTTAGTGCCGCATGGAGACTGCTTCATGATGGACAGAGGAGCGCACCGGAGTGTATATAACGCTTCGATTTTAGGGGATTTCAGTGTTACCTTTCTCGAAAGACAGGTGATCGAGGAGAACGGTCTTGCATCATGCATCTCTCCCGGGGAAGTAGATGAGAGATTATCCGGGATAATAAAAAAAGGTGATCTGCCGAAGGCAGTACTTATTACTTCTCCCACGTATGAGGGCTTCATTACAGATATAGACAGTATTGCAGATATGCTTCATGATCACGGGATACCGCTTATTTTGGACAGCGCCCACGGGGCTCATCTGCCGGCATATAAAAAGGCGGATGTGGCGGTTGTGAGTCTTCACAAAACACTCCCTGCCATGACACAGGTGTCAGCGATACTGGTGAACGGTCCTTTGGCTGATCCGGAGAGAATAAAAAGATATATCAATATATTTCAGACTACGAGCCCTTCCTACATCCTGATGTCTTCTGCCGAGAAATGTCTGGGCATAATGAAGGAAAGGGGGATCGGATTAAAGCGTTCACTGGAGGAGAGACTGGACAGAACATATTCCTTGAACGGATCCTTAATGAATCTGTATCTTACAGGACCGGAGGTTACAGGAAGATACGGAATATATGATTTTGACAGAAGCAAGATCAATATAATGGACCGGACAGGCAGAAAAGGCGGAAAGGAGCTGTATAGCATCTTCCGGGAGAGATACCGTCTCCAGCCGGAAAAATATACAGAACGTACCTGTCTGATGATGTCCGGTGTCATGGATACGGAGGAAGGCTTTGAAAGGCTTTGGCAGGCTTTAAAAGAAACAGACAGAGACCTATGAGGTATATTTTTTATATAACGGGAAAAAGCGCATCCGGAAAGGACAGCATTTACAAAGCTCTGCTGGAGGATAAGGAGCTCCGTTTGAATCCGATGGTACTGTATACGACCAGACCTATGCGGGACGGGGAGAGAGAGGGCAAAGAGTATTTTTTTGTTGATGAAAATACCTATAAGAAACTGGAAGAGGAAAACAAAGTCATAGAATGCCGCACATATAACACGGTTCACGGTCCGTGGAGATATTTCACGGTCTCCACGGCAATAGACGAGGACCGGGAGGAGTATTATCTCGGTATAGGGACTTTGGAATCATTCATCCACCTGAAGGAGTATTACGGAAGCGGCCGTATGCTGCCTTTATATATAGAGGTGGAGGATGGAGACAGGCTTATACGGGCGATCAGAAGGGAAAAAGCCAGCGGGCACCCTGATTATAAGGAAATGTGCCGCAGATATATAGCGGATGACATGGATTTTTCTGAAGAAATGCTTTCAAAGGCAGGTATAATAAATGAACTGCGTTTTGAAAACAAAGACCTTAAGGAATGTATAGAAGCTGTCAGGAGTACGATAATTGGATATCAGAGTAAATAACCTGGAACAGACAGTTCAGCCTGAAGCGGCGAAGCAGGTACAGGAGACCGGCGGCGACGCTTTTAAGTTTATGCTGATGTCCAATATTGAGGAATCAGAGCTTCAGGAAAAGCTGTCTAACCTTATGAGTGAGATCACTGCAGAGGGTGAGATAATAGCAAAAAGAAAAAACATAAAGGACATGCGCCGGTACAGAGGCCTGGTAAAGGACTTCATGAATGAGATACTGAACAGATCCCATCAGTTTTCAAGACAGAATTTCCTGGACAGGAAAGGACGGCACAGGGTATACGGGATCATAAAACTGGTGGATCAGAATCTGGATGATCTGGCAGCGGAGCTGCTGAAGGAAGAAAGTGATAATCTGTCGATCCTGGCGAAGATAGGTGAGATACGGGGTCTTTTGATCGATCTGCTGATGTGAAAAATGACTGAGGATTTTATTAAAAACTATATAGATACTGCCATAAGAAAAGGAACCCTGGCTCCCTCCTACATAATCGAAGGGGCAGATAAGGAGGCTATATTTGAGCTTGCAAAAAAAACAGCTGCTGCCCTTCTCTGTAAAGGAGACGCGGATAAGGAAAAACCCTGCGGAGCCTGTCATTCATGTAAATTGATCGCATCCGGCAATCATCCGGACTGTACGGTTGTCACGCATGAAAAACCAACTGTTCTGTCAGTGGATGAGATCAGGGAGCAGGTTGTCAGAGATGTGGCTGTACGACCCTATTATGGCGGCAGGAAGATCTATATCATTCCGGATTCAGAGCTTATGGGACCTGGAAGCCAGAATGCTCTGCTGAAGACCATAGAGGAACCGCCGGAATATGTGCTTATCCTTCTCCTGGTAGAAAACCGGCAAAGACTGCTCGAGACTATAAGATCCAGATGCGTAAAGCTTTCTTTCAGTGCAGAGCCGGAATTCCATACTGATGATGAAGCAGTTGCGTTGCAGTTTACAAGGATCGAGGAATTCATTTCGGATCAGGAGAGGTTCGGCATGGCTGATGCGATCAGTTTTGCAAAGGAGCTGGCAAATAATTATAAATCATATCTCCCGGATCTTCTGACCCATATAGAGGTCATATGCAGAGATGCTCTTTTTGAAAAATCCGGCATGGATTTGACAGCCGCGGGTAAGGCAGGATATATTAAAAAAACTGCGGAAATACCGTATGAAGGACTGGAGCAGATACTTAAGGCAGTACAAAGTGCCAGGCATGATCTTCTGATCAATGTGACGGCAGAGGCTGTTTTGGATTCGCTTTTGCTGCATATAAAACAGGCTGCAGCGACAAAGACGTAAGGTCTGTATACAGAAAGGATACATATGTCAGATGTAATTTGTGTAAGGTTTCGTACCGCAGGGAAGATATACTATTTCGACCCCGGTGACCTTGAAATAAAAAGAGGAATGAATGTCATTGTGGAAACAGCCCGCGGCAAGGAATACGGCCGGGTTGTCTCTGACATAAAGCAGGTGGATGAGGAGAGTCTCAAATCTCCATTAAAACCGGTCATCCGGATAGCTACCGAAGAGGATGCGGACAGAGAAACGGTCAACCGGCTGAAGGAAAAGGACGCATTTAAGATATGCAAGGAAAGAATAGCGGCCCACGGGCTGGAAATGAAGCTGATAGATGCGGAATATACCTTTGACGGGAGCAAGCTGCTCTTTTATTTCACAGCTGACGGAAGAGTAGATTTCAGGGAGCTGGTAAAGGATCTGGCAGGACAGTTCAGAACCCGTATAGAATTAAGACAGATCGGCGTCCGTGATGAAACCAAGATAATAGGCGGGATAGGAATATGCGGAAGGGAGCTCTGCTGTCATGCTTATCTTTCTGATTTTGCTCCGGTTTCCATCCGTATGGCCAAGGAACAGAACCTGTCCCTTAATCCCACCAAGATATCAGGGGTCTGCGGCAGGCTCATGTGCTGCCTGAGGAATGAACAGGAGACCTATGAATATCTGAATAAAAAGCTTCCGGGACTTGGAGACTATGTAACGGCGCCTGACGGAACCAGAGGTGTCGTAGAATCAGTCAACGTACTCAGACAAAAGGTTAAGGTCATCATAGATGAAGGTGATGAAAAGGAAATAAAGGAATATCCCGTGGAGGAGCTCTACTTTAAGCCCCGCAGATCACGCGGACACGGTAAGGGCGGAAAGAAGAACGAAAACGAAGAGCCGGCGGATGAGAAGGAGCTGGAGGAGCTTGAAACCCTGGAGGAAAAGGAGGGGGCTAGCTCCAAGCTGGATGAATAAGGAGACAGCAGGCTGTATAAAAGAAGGTGAAAGGCTTGACGATCTTCAAAGGAATAATCTTTTTATAATACAGAACCCGGAGAAGTTCTGTTTCGGCATGGATGCGGTATTATTGTCCGGATTTGCTGCAGCCCATGCAGCTCCCTCCTGCAGACAGATACTGGATCTGTGCACGGGAAACGGTATAATACCCCTGCTGCTTTCAGCAAAAACAAAGGCAGATAAGATCACCGGGATCGAAATCCAGACGGAAATAGCGGAAATGGCGGTCAGGAGTGTTTCCATGAACTCTCTGGAGGATAAGATAGCTATTCTGAACTGCGATATAAAAGAGGCATCTGATCACATAAGGATGGCCTCTTTTGATATGATAACAGTAAATCCGCCGTATTTTAAAGCAGGGCACGGTATAACCAATCCTGAGGATTCAAAAACGATATCCAGACATGAGGTGGCATGTACCTTAAATGATGTACTTGCAGTATCTGCATCAGCCCTGAAAAACGGCGGATATTTCTATATGGTGCATAAGCCGCAAAGAACGGCAGATGTAATCTATGAGATGAGGAGGGCGGGGATCGAGCCGAAAACATTAAAGCTTGTTCATCCGTACATATCATCCGAGGCGTCCATGATACTTATAGAAGGGCGCAAGGGGGCAGGTGCCGAAATGAGAATAGAACCGCCTCTGATAATATACGGGGAAGATGGAAAATACACCGGAGAAATGTATACGATATATGGATATTAAGCTTTTTCTTTGTCCTACCCCAATCGGTAATCTGGGGGATATCACTGAGAGAACTCTTGAAGTATTAAAGGATGTGGATATCATAGCAGCAGAGGATACCAGAAATACCCTGCGTCTTCTAAATCATTTCGATATACACTCGAAGCTGACGAGCTACCATGAGCATAATAAATATGAAAAGGCATCGGAGCTGGTGGATATGATGCTCGCCGGAAAAACAGTTGCATGTGTCACAGATGCCGGAACGCCGGGAATATCCGATCCCGGTGAGATCCTTGTCCGGAAGGCCATAGATGCAGGGATAGGAGTGACCTCCCTTCCCGGAGCCACTGCTTTTGTGTCCGCGCTTACGGTTTCCGGTCTTTCCACAGGAAGATTTGTATTTGAGGGGTTTTTACCTAAGGAAAAAAAGGAAAGAAGATGCATCCTCGAAAGCGTGAAGGATGAAGCAAGGACAATTATCTTCTATGAAGCTCCGCATCGCCTCAGGGATACGCTTTCCGTCCTGGCCTCGGTTTTTGGCGGAGGAAGGCGCATTGCACTGTGCCGGGAGCTTACCAAGGTGCATGAAGAGGTATTGAGATCCACTTTGGAGGAAGCGGTCTCATACTATACCCAAAATGAACCCAGAGGAGAGTATGTCCTTGTTATTGAAGGCAGGCCGTTTCATGAGATCGAAGAAGAAAAACGTGAAGCTTACGCAGACATAAGCATAGAAGAGCATGTCAGTATGTATGAAGCAAAGGGCTTCGGACGCAAGGAAGCAATGAAAAAAGCAGCAGCGGACCGGGGTGTATCGAAGAGGGATATATACAATGCTCTGCTGTAGTCTTTTATTTTCCCGCCATATAAGCTATACTGTATACAGCGTTTTTTGGGGGATCCTGATTATATGAAATCAGACAATAAGGAGTTTCATTTACAGTTTCTACATGAATTATCTGTCGGACCGGTTTCTCTTGCACACTTTAACGAGGCATTGGGGGCTGTTGCCTATTATACGCATATATACGGGATAGAAGCAGAGTATATAGGTGAATTCAACCTGCCGTCCGGGAAAAGGAATCTTGTTCTTTTCCAGAGGGAGAGGGGTGTGCCGGCTGATGAACCCCTGAGCTTTGCTTTTGACGTCGCTCCCAAAAGGACTCTGGTCATATATATATATCCGGCGGACAGACCCTTTGAAGCATCTGAACGCAGCACTATGGAGATGTATGCGACAGAATGCATGTTCTATCTTGCGAGAATGCGCCTGAATGATGAGAGGAGCTTCTCCAATCAGCAGCAGACCACCGGATTATCGAATGCTTCCGGTTATCTTCAAAACGTCACCGATCTTATAAAAAAGGGTATTTCGCTGAAGGATTACTGCGCCTTTTATTTTAACCTGAAGGATTTCGGGGAGATAAGCAGAAAATACGGCTGTGAAAAGGGAGATGAGGTTCTTTGGCAGTATGCTTCTTATCTGAGGGATGTTATTGAGAATGATGAGGTGCTGGGACACCTGGGCGGAGATAATTTCATGGCCCTCATCAAAAAAACTAACAAGGACAGATTCATCCGGATCATATCCGATGTTACCATCATGCTGGATGTAAACGATAAAAGCGAGGATATTCAGATCTCCTCCACCATAGGCATATGGGAGATCATCTCGGAAGTATCCGATCCCGGAGATGTGATAAGCAAACCGTCCATAGCCCTGAATCAGGCAAGGAATGTGCTGCATCAGAATATAGCGTATGCATCAGATTCGCTGATAAACCGGATAAACCAGCAGAAAAATGTGCTGAAGGACTACGAAGAAGCTCTGGCCAAGGAGGAATTTGCTGTATTTTATCAGCCAAAGGTAGATTCAAGAACAAAAACGCTTGTAGGGGCGGAAGCGCTTGTCAGATGGATACACGATGATAAAACCGTGGGTGTATTTATTCCGGCATTGGAGGAGAACGGACAGACGCTTGCGTTGGACCTGTATGTGCTTCGTCATGTATGCAGAGATATAGTGAAATGGATGCTCATGGGTTATGATCCTGTTCCCGTATCTGTTAATTTTTCCAGAAAGGATCTTAAGGATAAAAGGCTTGCTGAAAAGATAAATCAGATCATAGAAGAGTCTAAGCTGGATAAAAGATATATAGAAGTAGAACTTACAGAAACCGTTGATGAGGCAGAACACGGGATTTTATCAGGCTTTATAAAGGATCTGTACGACAAGAAGATCATGACGGCTATAGATGATTTCGGATCCGGATATTCTGCCCTTGCCACTCTCAGGGAATTCCAGATACATACGCTCAAGATAGACAGATCGTTTGTAAACGGAGATGACTTTTCATGGAAGGACGAGATCATACTAAAGGATATCATCCATATGGCCAGAGAGCTTGGAATGGAGGTACTGATCGAAGGAGTGGAAAGAGAAGATCAGCTGTTTTTTGTAAATAATGCCGGATGCTATGTGATCCAGGGATTCTATTTCGACAGGCCTCTTCCCAAGATCGAATTTGAGGAGCGGCTGCAGAACAAATCATACAAAAAATGAAATACAAAAGATATATTCCTTATTTTTCTGCCGTTCTATGCACGGCAGTCTATCTGAGTCTGGTTTTCAATGATAATATCTGGCTTGATGAAGCATTTTCAGCATCCATAATCAGATGCGGCTATAAGGAGATGCTGTCCCGGACCTTTGCCGATACACTGCCTCCCTTTTATAATCTCTCAGCCTGGCTTTTTACACGCATATTCGGCTTTTCTACCATAGGTCTGAAGATTTTTTCAGTCCTGCCTGTGTTTTTGCTGATGCTTGTGTCAGCACGGTTTTTAACCAGGGTTTCATCTGTGAGAGCTTCGTGCATATATATGGCACTGGTCACCGGAATGCCGCATTTCCTGGAGCACGGAGTGGAGATACGCATGTACAGCTGGGCGGTTTTCTTTGCATCATCAGCTGCGATATTTGCCCTCTGTGTGACACGTAAAATAAGATATGCCGGGATCGGTCTGACAGCCTGTACTATCTTAGGGGCATATACCCATCAGTATGCCCTGATAGCAGAAGCCTTTATATGGCTGATGCTGCTGGCTGTAATGTACAGGAATAAGGAGATCTCAGCGTGGCTTAAGATGTCAGCGGTATGTTTTATCCTTTATATTCCGTGCGCGGCCCTCACATTGCATCAGATGAAGGCGGCATCATCGTATTTTTCCGCTGCTCCGGCAACACTTGGAAGTCTTTTTGCGTCCTTAAGATATCCTTATGTGACAAATATCACTGTATTGTCGGCGATACTCATGCTGTCGGTTCTCTCATTGCTTATATATTCCTGTAAAAGAAGAGATGCATCATCGGCATATTATATGCTCATCTATGTTTTTGTTACATTTATGTCATTTGGCATAATGTGGTCGACAGGCTCCACTTTTTTCACCTCCAGATATCTGATGCCCTCAATAGGGATCCTCTGGCTCGGAGTATCTATAACCCTGGAAAACGTGATCATGGAAAAAAAGCAGGCAGGGATATTTGCACTGCTGATCCTTTCTGCCGTCTGTATCGTAGTATATGTCCGGCAATACAGAACAGAATATGTGGATATGTCCGGATTCGAGGAATTCATAGCTGCTACAGGTCCGGAGGACGGATATATCATTTATGAAGACTTTCCGGAGATAGAAATATGCTTAGGTTATTACGCACCCTGGCTCAGAAAATGCGAGCCTGAGGAGCTGGATGGGGTTGCAGGGCATAAATATCTGATTGTTAACAGGGATATACATATTAATGATGTGGAAAAAATAAAAAAATATGAATTAAAGTATATAGGAAACCTGAGTTTTGACCGATATACCTTTAAAGCATACGAATTATCGGAATGATCCGTATGCGGTACACATCTTACTTTTAATGAAGGGAGAGATCACAATGGATGCTTTAGGCATGGTTGCACCGACAGGCTTGATCCAGGATATGTCAGTATCATTAGCTTCGGCTAAGGCGGGCAATGAAACTGGTGTTGCGATGTTGTCAAAGGCTCTGGATACACAGGACTCTATGGGGGCATCGATGATCCACATGATGGAGCAGTCCGTAAATCCCGCAGTAGGCGGAAATTTCGATATGTCGGTCTGAACACATCTAAGTAGGATGAAAGCCAGAACAGAGACTCCCCCTAAAGGGAGTCTTTGTTTTATCAGATATATTCGTACAAACCCTGAGCTTCTTCTTTTTTTACAGTCTCGGCAACAGAGAGGACCCTTACGGAAACAGTCTTATCACCGAAAAGTATTGAAATCTCGTCTCCCGGTCTGATATCAGTCCCGGCTTTTGCCACTCTTCCGTTTACTGTCACACGTCCCGCATCGCAGGCTTCATTTGCTATAGTCCGTCTTTTGATGATACGTGATACTTTAAGATATTTATCCAGTCTCATATGCTTCCTCAAAAAAAGCATCCGCCGTAGTGGCAGACGCTTTTTAATAAACAAAATGCTAAGAAATATTTATTTCTTGTTTATAAGATCCTTAAGAGCCTTGCCGGGCTTAAACTTAGGTGACTTGGATGCTGCGATCTTCATCGTCTCGCCTGTCTGAGGGTTCCTGCCTTCACGAGCTGCTCTCTTGGATACCTCGAATGTACCAAAGCCTACAAGCTGAACCTTGTCACCCTTCTTAAGCTGTGCTCCAACTGTATCTGTGAAAGCTGTAAGTGCCTTCTCTGCGTCCTTCTTCGAAATGTCAGCCTTGCTGGCAATTGCTGCGATCAACTCTGTCTTGTTCATTTTATGAACTCCTCCTCTGAAAAAGAATATAAATACTAATGTTTCATTGCAACCACACAATACGTTATAACTGCAAAATGCCGCATTGTCAAGCTTTCCGGCAAAAAACGTAACAATTATGTAAGATTTACACGGCTGTTCGAGTTGACATAAAAATAACAAGTATGCTAGAATACTATATCTTGTGCAAAATGAGCGAAATATGGCGCAAAGCAGGTACTGGTTGGTCAAAAGCTTCGGCGCAGCCCGCTATGCCTGCATGATGGTATTTGCCGGGATGTATTGTAATGAAAACTTATGAGATTTTAGGCATAAAGATAAAGGATTATTCCGTAAGAGAAGCACTCCATAAAACGCGGGAGTTTCTTTCATATAATGTACCCTCTGTCGTGTTTTTTCTTACGAGAGAGGTACTTTTGGCGTCATCAGACTCCGAGCTGCACAAGGCATTTATTGAGGAGGATGCCGAGGTTACAATGGTAGCCTCATCGGATATCTTCAAGGCAGCGGAGGTAACGGAAAAAAGCAGGGAAAGGGAGATAGACAGAAACCTTTATCTGAAGGGGCTGCTTCGCATGCTGTCAAAGGAGCATCAGAGGATATATCTTGTTTCGCAGACCCCGGCCCAGATGACGGAATTAAAAACCCTGCTGGGCACCTTTGAGAATTCTCTCCAGATAGCGGGAGTCTGTGATCATGCAGACGATCTGTCGGTGGAGGATATTACTAACGATATCAATACCGTCACTCCTTATGTTGTATTTACGGTATTACCGGGAAATGAAAGCATAGATTTTGTGATCGCCGGCAAGAAATATATGAATGCCAGACTTCTGGTATCGCTTCAGCCGGAGATGCTCAGGGTAAAGGAGGATGGTTCAGTCAAAAAAGGCTTTATGACAAAGCTTTCGGAAAAGCTATTCACCCGTATAGCGGGGAAATATAAACAGTAACGGGAAAGGACGCTGAAGCGCCCTGCATAAGAGGAGTCAGATTTATGATATTGTTGGAAGACGTAGTAAAGACATACAGCTCGGGATCGCCGGCATTGAACGGTATCAGCCTGAATATCGATGCCGGAGAGTTTGTGTTCATAGTCGGAGACTCCGGCAGCGGAAAAAGCACATTGATAAAGCTTCTTTTAAGGGAGCTGAAGCCGACATCGGGGCATATCATAGTAAACAATACCGATGTGACAAGATTAAGGCATGGGCGCATACCGAAGTACAGAAGGAACATAGGCTGTGTATTTCAGGATTTCCGGCTGCTCAAGGACAGGAATGTATATGAGAATGTAGCCTTTGCCCAGAGAGTGGTATCTGTACCGGGACGGGAGATAAAAAGAAACGTGCCCCAGGTGCTTTCCACAGTAGGACTGGCTGAGAAATACAGTTCAAAACCCAGAGAATTATCCGGAGGAGAGCAGCAGAGAGTTGCGGTGGCAAGAGCCATAATCAACAAGCCGCCAATCCTTCTTGCAGATGAGCCTACGGGAAATCTGGATCCCAAAAATTCATGGGATATAATGAAGCTTTTGGAAAAAATAAACAGAAACGGCACAACGGTCCTTGTCGTGACACATAACCGTGAGATCGTGAATGCGATGCAGAAAAGGGTCATAACCATGAAGAAGGGTGTGATACTTGCCGATCAGGAGAGGGGAGAGTATATCGATGAGGATTAGTACTTTAATTTATGTCCTTCACCAGGGTATCAAATCTATATTCAGAAATAAGGTCTTCTCTCTTGCAACGATAGCCACAATATCAGCATGTATATTTCTGTTCGGGATTTTTTATTCGGTCATGGTAAATTTCCAGAATATCATCCACCAGGCAGAGTCGGGAGTAGCTGTCACGGTTTTTTTTGACAAGGATATATCGGATGCGCGAATACAGGAGATAGGCGAGGAAATAAGCAGGAGAGCCGAGGTCTCACGTGTTGTATTTGTTTCCGCAGAGCAGGCTTGGGCTGATTTCAAGGATGAGTATCTTGGAGAATACGCTGATACCTTCGGTGATGATAATCCCCTGGAGGATGATGCGAACTATGAAGTATATCTGAGTGATGTCTCCATGCAGGAGCAGCTGGTAGAATATATCGCGGGTCTGTCCGGGGTAAAAGAGATCCATAAATCGGCCAATGTGGCAAATACGCTGAGTGTGGCCAATAATCTGGTAAGCTATGTATCACTTGCGATAATCATCATCCTTTTCGCAGTATCCATTTTCCTTATAAGCAATACGGTAGCCATAGGTATCTCGGTCAGACGAGAAGAGATAGCCATCATGAAGCTTATAGGAGCGACAGATTTTGTTGTCCGCTCGCCGTTTCTTTTTGAGGGTATAATACTCGGGCTTATCGGCGCGGCGATACCTCTCGTGATCATATATTATATTTACAACAAGGCTATAGGATATGTCATACAGGAATTTGCGGTTCTGAATTCCATACTTGCATTTCTTCCCGTCGAGCAGATCTTCTATACTCTGGTTCCCATTGCGCTGATCCTGGGAGTGGGGATCGGTTTTCTGGGAAGCGCGATAACAGTTCGCAGACACCTAAGGGTATGACAAAAGGAAAGAGGTTAATAAAAAAAACCTGCGTAATTGTGCTGTGCATATCTCTGTGCATGGCACAATTTATATTGTTTCCGTCCGTAAATGCCTATGCCGATGAGGATACGGAGGAAAAAGACTCCTCCGGTACATCCTCCGAGATAGATGACCTGAAAAAACAGATAGAGGAGTCAAAGGCAGCGAAGGAAAAAGCTAATGTCACCAAAAGCCAGCTGGCTTCCGGCATGGCGGACGTACAGCAGGTGATCGGCTCGCTTCAGACCGAAAAGGATAATGTTGTGACCTATGTGGCTACGCTCGATGCGGCCATGGAACAGATACAGGATGATCTGGACGCCGTGAATCAGTCCATCTCCGAAAATGAGATCCAGATAAAGGAAGCTGAAGAATCAATAGTTGTCGCTGAAGAGGCTGTCGAGGAAGCAGAACAGGTCAGGCTGGAGGAATATGAAAATATAAAGAAACAGGTCAAATTCATGTATCTTGCCGCTAAGACCACCTTTCTGGACATACTTGTGACGTCAAGCAGTATGACTGATCTGCTGAACAGGGCGCATAACATATCTGAAATAATGGACTATGATAAGGAAAAACTGGCAAAGTATGCCAAAGCGGTAGAGCAGGCCGATGAGGCCAAAGCGGCGCTTGAGGAGAACAAGGCCTTACTTGAGGAAAAACAGGAAGAGCTTGAAGAAAAACAGGAAGAAGCGCAAAATAAGAAAGATGATATGTCCCTGCTCATTTCTGCAAAGGAAGCGGAGATCGGAGAATACAATGCCGCTATAGGCAGCAAAGAGGAGCAGGTCCGGGAATATCAGCAGATGATAGCCCAGCAGGATGCTGAGATCGCAGCAATAGAAGCTGCCATAAAGCAGCAGCAGGCAGCGCTTGCGGAGGCGAGCCGAAGGGTATACGGCGGAGGCCAGTTTGTATGGCCGGCTCCGGGTTATACAAGGATTTCCGATGATTATGGAATGCGAACGCATCCGACTCTTGGTGTCAAGATGATGCATAACGGAGTGGATATGGCAGCTCCGTCGGGTTCTCCGATACTTGCAGCTGCGGATGGAACTGTCATAGCAGCTTCATACTCCGGTTCCATGGGAAACTATATCATGATAGATCACGGGTCTGATATAATAACGGTATATATGCACGCCTCCTCCCTTAATGTATCAGCCGGACAGGAGGTATCGGCAGGTGACAGGATCGGTTCTGTAGGATCAACAGGGAGAAGCACCGGACCGCATCTGCATTTCGGTGTAAGAAAGAACGGGTCATATGTGAATCCCTGGTCATATTTGAAGTAAGGATATAAAACTAAGCTATACAGAGGAGTGATAATGGACAACAAAACATGGGAGCATACGGGCAAGGGACAATACGTATTGAAAGACATCCCATATGCCGGATATATGGACGGACCGCAGAAGTATGAAAAGAAAGGCAAAAGAGCGCCGTCTTTCATAGCCGGCTTTATTGCAGGCATAGCGCTTGTGCTGATCATATATTTCGCTGCATTCAGGTTTTCAAATTCTCTTTCAATGGAGACTCAGAAGAAGATCGGAAAGCTTGAATCTACCATTGACAGATATTTTATGGGCGAAAGGGAAGCCGAGGCTGAAGCAGATGGCATATACAAAGGTATAGTCAGCTCTCTTGGTGATAAGTATGCGCAGTACTATACGATTGATGAGCTGACAAGAAACCGTGAGGACAGTGCAGGCGAGTTTTCGGGAATAGGCTGCACCATCGCTTTGGATCAGGAGGTAAATGTCTGCTATATCGCATCCGTCATGGAGGGGTATTCGGCAGCGGAGGCAGGTCTTCAGGAAGGAGATTATTTCCTGGAGGTAGACGGAGAGGACGCGACCAACTGGACGGCAGCTGAGGTTGCAAGTCACGTAAAGGGAGAGACCGGGACTACTGTCGAGCTTACGATGCTCCGTGACACTGAAGAGCTGCAATTTACTGTTGAACGGGTCAAGGTTGAATCAAAAACCGTTGATTTCAGGATGGAGGATGAAGAAAAAAAGATAGGCTATATCCGTATTGCCGAGTTTGATGCCATTACTGTCTCTCAGTTCAGGGAGGCAAAGGAAAGCCTGGAAAAAGACGGCATGAAGGCCATGATACTGGATCTGAGGAGCAATCCCGGAGGTCTGGTGGATTCCTGTGCCGATATAGGTTCGCAGATGCTTCCCAAAGGGATCATCGCTTATTCGGAGACCAAGGACGGCAGAAGATTTGAATGGAGCTCGGACGGTAAGAATGAGATCGATATCCCGGTGGTCATTCTCGTAAATCAGAATACAGCTTCTGCTGCAGAGATCCTGACCGGGGCAATGAAGGATTATGATAAAGCCACTGTTATCGGAATCAAAACCTATGGAAAAGGCATCATACAGAATACGTACAGTCTGGGTGACGGAACAGCAGTGGAGTTTACCGTAGGGCAGTATTATCTGCCGAATGATGAAACAATACATGAGATAGGCATAGAGCCTGACATAGAGGTGGAGCTTGACACAGAGGCTTATCTGAAGGATGGTACGGACAATCAGCTGGATGCCGCGCTGAAGGAATTGGGAAAGTGAGGTGTGATCACCGCAGATGTCAAGTCAACTCAGGCGATATCAGGATTATCTGGCGGTAAGCGGAACAGGGGTTATAGTTTTCAGCTTCTGGTCATTGATCAAAACCCTGGTATATTACATACGTCCGGCTGCGATCATGAAAATGTTGGAGAGTATGGATCTGACCTACAGTAAAAAGGATATGGCCAGGTATATGCTCTTTATGCTGGCTTATATGGTCGTGATCACTGCTGTACGGATTTATGTCGGGAGATGTGCCATAATCGAAGGGAGAGCGGGAAAAAAGGGGATCATATATGTGTTTCTGGCCTTTTGTCTGCTTGCGGAATCGATATATACAATAACAGGATACATAGATATAGAGGAAGGTATAGGAACAGATATAATTATTTCATCATTTCTGGAGGAGCTGGTATCCTTTTTGATAAACTGTGATCTCCTGTTTTCTTTATGGAAGGTCAGGAGTATAGAGAGGAGACAAAAACAGTAGGGAATGCAGGAGGATTTTCATTATTACGCAACCTATTGTGCGGCATATCTGGCCGGGTATGATCACGAGGAGTGCCTGGATATATCCCGCAGCGCACAGTTTGTCGATTTTTGTTCCAAAACCTTCCTGCAGAAGATAAAGGCTCCTTTATCTGCAGCTACTACACAGACACAGACAGAGCTTATGGATGCAAGAGTTGATCCGATAGGTCTGCAGGATATAACGCGTATATGGTCTTCATTTCATTTTCTTCCTTATGATCTTTACGCAAAAAAAGAGAGAAGCTGCAAGGCATATCTCGATAAATACAGGCTGATATGTGATACCAACAGCGATCTGCTTGTAGAAACGGTAAAGCTGGCAAAGGGCAAGGGCTGTCAGGCTGCCGGCGTTGCCATGCATGTACTGGCAGACACATGGTCGCACAGGTATTTTGCAGGCACTCCGTCGCTCGTGATAAACAATACAAACTATTATTTCTTTGAGCTGCTCCCGGACGGGGATTCCTTTATGGAAAGGAAGATAAGATTCAGGCATAAGGCTTCTGAACCGGACGATCCTGATAAGGGGCTGTACAATAATACCGTATATCAGAACAGCGAGATCTCAATAATGAATCTGGGACATGGCCGGGCAGGTCATCTGCCGGATTACAGCTTCATCCGATATAAATATCTGCCGGCCTGGGGAGAGTATGAAGAGGTAATAAAGGACAATCCCAAAGACTATATGAAGGCATTCTGCCAGATGGTGTATGCAATGAGATATCTGAGGGGAGCGATACCGGAATTTGAAAAAGACACATATGATAATGAGACAGTAGCTCCCTGGAGAGAACGTATAAATACAATACTTCTGAAACGCCAGCCGAATGCAGCCGCTGACTGGAAGGCACTGGGAGAAGAGCTCTCCGGTCAGGAAATAGCTGCATATGATATAAACTATTATGAGCAGGAATACAGGGATGCCCATAAGGTCGATAAGGACGATACCTTTTTAGGCAGATTCATACTTGCGGCTATGGAGCAGAAAAGCATGATAACAAACAGGATATACAAATCCGGAAATATGCTGGCCGGCTTTTCTGTTGATTATGATATCAAGGGCTTTAAGGGGATAAAGGATTTCAGGAAGCTGTTATTGAATTACGGAAAGAGACATTAGTTATGGGAAAGGCTAAAAGGATAGGCAATTTCATAACAGGTCTTATGGTCTTTATCTTGGGGGTATTATTCTTCTTATTTCCGGAAGACGGTTATGAGGGGGTTACCTTTTTGCTTGGCTGCGTGTATCTTTTCAGAGGCATTCATTCACTGATCTATTATTTTATGATGGCAAGGCATATGGTCGGGGGAAGAATGGTATTTTATCTGGGCCTGATCCTGTTCGATCTGGGTATCTTTACTATATCGATCTCAGATGTGCCGCGCTTTTATGTCATGTTATATTTGTTTATAATACGGCTGATAACGGGAGTCATAGATATATTGAGGGCAATGGAAGCGAAAAACATGTCATCAGCCTGGATCAGCAAGATGTTTCACGGGGTCGTAAATATACTTCTGGCCCTGTACTGCATTATATCGATAAAGGATCTGAATACTGTAGTAATGGTTTTCAGTATAGGTTTGATCTACAGCGGATATGTTACTATGCGTACAGCTTTCCGCAAAACGGCTATAGTTTATATATCGTAGGGGAGGATTTATATGAATATCAACAGGTTTTTCAAAGACAACAGATGGATACCGTATGCTTTGGCAGGATGTGTCGTAGTCCTGTTCTATCTTCTTGCAAGTCATTTTTATTATATTTTTATCGCACTGCGGTATTGTCTGGGATTTATTTCCCCGGTTCTGATAGGAGTCATAATGGCATATATCCTTGATCCTATGGTCAGGATACTGGAGGAAAAACCATTTCAAAGATACGGAGACAGACCACAGCTCAGACGTTTGTTATGTGTATGGATAACCATAATCTTTGTTGTTCTGATGCTGATAATATTCATGGTCGCCCTTGTTCCGCAGATAGTTAAGTCTCTTGGAACTTTTTTCTCGAACTTTGATTCATATGCGCAGAGTCTGCAGAATCTGATAAACAGTTTCAGTGCCAGCTTTGCGGAAAACTCGTATGATATATCAACGATCACCCGTATACTGGATAATGCGATCGGAAAGCTTGCTGATTATATTCAGGATAATCTGGGTAATATCGTAAATAAATCCATAAATCTGGGAAAGACGATATTTAATGTGGTCATTTCCTTTATCCTTGCCATATATATGCTGTGTGACAAGGAAAGGCTTCTGTTTGCCTGGAGAAGACTGTTAAAAGCTCTGCTCCCGGAAAAAAGCTATCATGAAATTTCCTATTTCTGGAAAAGATGCAATGATATCCTCGTAAGATATATGGCCGGTGATCTGCTGGACGGTCTGATCGTGGGCGTCATAAATTTCCTCTTCATGTCATTGGCAGGAATGGACTATGCCGCCCTGATATCGGTAATAGTCGGTCTCACTAATCTGGCACCGACATTCGGCCCGCTGGTAGGCGCCTTAGTAGGATCCTTGTTTCTGGTTTTTGTCAATCCGTGGTATGCCTTGTGGTTCTTAATATTTACGATCGTTCTTCAGACGATAGACGGCTATGTGATAAAGCCAAAGCTTTTCGGAAACACCCTTGGTGTATCATCTCTCTGGATCCTCATTTCGATAATAGTTCTTGGAAGGATATTGGGTATACCCGGGATCCTTATAGCCATTCCTTTTGCCGCGATATCGGATATCATATACAAGGAATTTCTGCTGAATAAACTCGAATCAAGAAAAGAGGAAAAAAAGGCAGCGATGATAAATGAGGAGGCGCAGAAGCTGGCGGAGGAGGCTGCCAGAAAGGCGGCTGCAGAGGCAATAAAAACAGTAGTGGAAAAAGACAGTACGGCTGCAAAGGCCATGGATGATCAGGAAAAAGAACAGAAATGATATTTGAAACCCATGCACATTATGATGACGACAGATTTTCCGCTGATCAGAGCGAGCTCCTGAGCTCAAAGCTGGAGTCTGCCGGTATAGTAAAAATAATGAATGTAGCCGCGGATATCAGATCCGTGGATACCACAAACGAGCTGTCCCTGAAATATGATAATGTCTATGCCGCTCTCGGCATACACCCCTCAGATATTGAGGGCCTTGATGAAGCTGATATGGAGCATATAAGGAAGCTGGCGGAAGGTAATAAAAAAGTAAGAGCCATCGGCGAGACAGGACTTGATTACCATTATGACGGATATGACAGGAAGGAGCAGGAGAAATGGTTTGTCCGTCAGATAAAACTGGCAAAGGAGATGTCTCTCCCGGTCATCGTGCATTCGAGAGATGCGGCTGCGGATACGATGAGGATAATCAGGGAATATTATGAAGCAGACAGAGCAGAGATCAACGGTGTGATCCACTGCTTTTCATATTCGGCCGAGGAGGCTCTGAGATACACGGAGCTGGGATTTATGATAGGCGTAGGCGGAGTAGTTACCTACAGGAACGGCAGGAAGCTGAAGGAGGCAGTGGAAAAGATACCTCTCGAAAGGATAGTGCTTGAAACAGATTCTCCATATCTGGCGCCTGAACCGCACAGGGGAGAGAGAAATTCTTCTCTGAATCTGCCTTACATAGTCAAGGCGGTGTCTGATATCAAGGGTATATCTATAGAAGAAACCGAACGTATAACCTATGAGAATGCCACCAGGCTGTACAGGACAGATCAATATGGCATACCTGGTTGATAATACAAAAGCCGTAATGGACAGATACGGCTTCACTGCAAGTAAGCGCTTTGGTCAGAACTTCATCAAGGAGAGGTCTGTTCTTGAGGATATAGTAAAGGCATCCGGCCTCACAAAGGATGAATCCGCAGTGGAAATAGGGCCGGGAGTGGGAGTTCTGACTGAATTTCTTGCAGAGGCGGCAGGGAAGGTTTATGCCGTGGAGGTTGATAAAAAACTGATCCCCATACTGCAGGATACACTCAGCGGATACGATAATATAGAGATAATAAATCAGGACATAATGAAGACGGATCCGGCCTCTTTGACAGGCGGCCGTCCCTTCAGGATCGTAGCAAATCTGCCATATTACATTACCACACCCATAATAATGTCCTTGCTTGAAGCACGTGTACCATGCAGATCCCTTACGGTCATGGTGCAAAAAGAGGTGGGAGAGAGGATGACAGCGTCACCGGGCAATAAAAACTACGGCGCTCTGACACTGGCTGTTGAATACTATACCAGAGCAAAGGTGGTTCGTAAGGTTTCCTCCGGCTGCTTTATCCCTGCGCCAAAGGTTTACTCCGTTGTTGTGCATATGGATGTATATGATACTCCTCCTGTAAAGGTGAAGGATGAGAAGCTGCTGTTTGCCCTTATAAGAGGCGCATTCAACCAGAGAAGGAAAACCCTTGTGAATGCTCTGAGCGGATATGCAGGTCTTGATCTTACAAAGGATGAGATAACAAAAGCCTGTGCCGGCGCAGGGATAAAACCAACAGTACGTGGAGAGGAGCTTTCTCTCACAGACTTCGCCGTTCTGGCTGATATTCTCGCCTGAAATCTGCATATACGCGAAAAAGCATTTCGTCCGCGTAAAAGTGTTACACTAATTCTTGTAGTATTATAGTATTTTGTAGTACAATATGTAGGATATTGATTTTTAAGATTATAAAAGCCGATAGAGTTTAAGGGGCATTATTTTGGATAAGTACGAGAAAAAGGTACGGGTTAATCAGATAATATCCTGCATTAAGAACGGGGAATATCAGGAAGCGCAGGAGATAGCCGATACCATAGACTGGAGACAGGAAAAAAGTATACGAACTCTCAGAATGGTGAGCGAGGTATACAAAATAAACCGCCGATACGAGGATTCTCTTACCGTATTAAATCTGGCATACGAAAAGAACCCGGAAGATCCCATAAAAAGAAAAATAGTATTTGATCTGTGTGAGCTGGCCATCAAGATGGGTCAGTTCGGACTGGCAGTACGGTACATGAAGGAATTTTCAAAGCTTGCACCCAGGGATCCCGGCAGATATATACTTCAGTACAGACTGCTCAAAGCCACAGATGCGGATTATGGAGAGAGGATAGAGCTCCTTGAGGAATTTAAGAGCAGGCATTTCGGTGATTTTGACGGCAAATGGGCTTTCGAGCTCGCATATATGTATCATCTGACAGGCAAAGGCGAGAAATGCGTAGAGTGCTGTAATGAAATAGTATTATGGTTTGTAACAGGACCCGTCGTTGCAAAAGCCCTCAGGCTTAAACGCGAGCATGAACCCCTTACATACGAAGAGGAGCAGAAAATAATAAGCGAGGATGACGGTACTGCTGAGGAGGTACTCTATCAGAAGAGACATCAGACAGATACGGCTCCCGTTTATATGGATACCACTCCCGTGATAGGGGACGGATACAGCATGACCGGGAATGAAGAACGGATCATGCAGCCTCAGCCGCAGCCCGTGCCAGAGCCCTTACCGCAGGACATCCGGTATGATATGTACAATGTTCAGCCGGAACAGCCGGAATTCAATATAGAGGTAAAGAAGGTGGATCCCTCATCCGAGCCTACCATAAGGATGGCCGAGAGGAAGACGGGACCTTCGATACTGGCCAAGGACACAACTATCCTTCCGAATATAAACAAATCTTTACCGCCGCAGTACGGACAGATGGTGCCTGAACCGCCGGCCGGGCAGTATATGCAGGATTTTCCGCCTGAACAGTATGTTCCCGAACAGATGGCGGAGACTCAGCCCGTGATGGAGCAGCAGGTTTCGTCCGCGGTGCTTCCCGGGGTAAAGGATGCTCTGATGCAGACCGGAACCATTGCCCAGCAGGAGATATCGATAAATCTTGATAAATACAGCACAATGAACCTCCAGGCAGAGCTTCGCCAGAATATGGAGAGGCTTCAGGAGGAAACAGGGGAGCCTCTGCGTGAGAAGGAGGAGAAGCTTCCCGAGAGGGTTGCGGAGCCTGACAGAGATCTCACCGAGCTCAAGGCAGGAGCTGAGGATACAGTTTTTGCAGAATATGAGACTCCTGCCGGAGAATCAGAGATCGTCCGGGCAGCGGGTATCACGGAAGAGCCGGATATAGATATCGGGATGGATACGGTTCAGAACGGTCCCGGGAATCCTTCCGGTATGACGGACAGAGAGGTGGCTTCCAGGATCTCAAGTGTGCCTGTCCAGACACAGATCAGCAATATGATATCTCAGGAGTATGACGGACAGCTGCAGCTGAATGTGCCTGCTGAGGAGCCCCCTGATGAAAAGCAGATCACAGGGCAGATGGATATAGAAAGTGTTCTTGCTGAATGGGACAAGCTCCAGGAAGAGGCAAGGGAGCGGCGGATCCATGCAGCAAAAAAGAAGTCTTTAGATCAGACAAACGAACTTTCAAAGCAGCTGAAGGGGGTTTTGCCGGGCTATCAGCTGCCCAAACTCGAGGACGAGATAAAGAAAGAGCCGGAACCGAAGGCGGAGCCGGAGGAAGTCCGCAAGCCGCTGCCGGAGCCTGAGATGGAGGAGGAACCGGCTGCAGAGCAGCCTGTACCTGCACCCTATACCGCTCCGCCGGCAATAACGGAGTATGAGACCGGAAATATGGATGTTTCCGAAATAGAGGAAGCACTTGAAGCCGGAACGGAGATCATTCCGGAAGATAATGATGAAGGCGCCGGGGAACCTGAGGAACCTGATTACGAGGAAGAGTATGAGGAAGAGTTTGAGGAAGAGGAAGAGGATGAGGATGAGGTTTCCGGCCCTGAGAGAGAAAATGTAAGAGCAGATGGGGGCGTGAGAAATCCTGAGCCCGCCAGGAAGAATCCTCATTTTGTTTCGCTTGATACAGTGGAGCTTCCGTCAGTATTTGACAGCTTCCGTCATATAAAGGGCCTTCCCATGCAGCTTAAGCAGGCCGAGGACAGGATGTCCATGGATTCTTCTCACGGCAATGTGATCATAGTCGGAAGTGAGCATGCAGCGCGGATGGAGCTCATACAGGCTATTGTCAGGGATGTGACCGAGCGTGAAACAAGGAGTAATATAAAGGCTGCCTCGATCGACTCGGATACGTTTAATAATAAGGACGTGGTCAGGTCATTAAAGGCTCTTTCCGGAAATATCCTTGTCATAGAGGGAGCAGGAAGGCTGTCGGATGATTCGGTCAATACCATGCTGTCAGTACTCTCTAACGGAGATATTCAGATCCTTGTCATCCTGGAGGATTCCAGAGGGGGAGCGAAGAATCTTAATGAATACGACGGGTTCAGTGAGATTTTCGATGTATCGGTTGATATCCCGACTCTCAGTAATGACTATCTTGTAGAGCATGCAAAAAATTATGCAATGGATAAAGGCTATACACTTGATGACATGGCCATACTTGCGCTTTATCAGAGGATCGACGAGAGACAGACTGCTGATCATGTCGTGACAACTGACGAAGTAGAGCATATAATGGATGAAGCAATAAAAAAAGCTAATAAGAAAAATCTTAAGCATTTGGGAGACGTACTGCTTGGAAAGCGGTATAATGATGATGATCTCATAGTTTTGAGAGAGAAGGATTTTGCAAAGTGACAGATCCACACGGAGGGGCGTAATGGCGGAAAAAAAGGTAAAGGCTGCACCCGATGCAAAGACGGGGATATTAAAGACAACAAAGAAGGTCAAAGCAGAAAAGACAAAAACAGAAAAAGTATTCTTCAGTAAAGATGATGCATACTTATTTGGTCAGGGTGTTCATTATGATATATATAAGAAGCTTGGCTCCCATCCTTCCGAGGAAGACGGAAAACAGGGATATTTCTTTGGTGTATGGGCCCCTCATGCAAAATATGTTGCCGTGACAGGTGAGTTTAACGGCTGGGATACCGGAGCAAATCCTTTGTCGTGTGACAATGAGGTCGGTGTATGGACCGGATTCATACCCGGGATCGGGGAAGGCGCAATGTATAAATACTATATCGTCTCCGAGGCCGGTGAGGGATTATATAAGGCGGATCCGTATGCTGCATATGCCGAAGAGAGGCCGGGTACGGCTTCGAGGACTTTTGACATCAACCGTTTCAAGTGGAAAGACAGCAAATGGATGACCGCGCGGGCAAAGAAGGATGTGAAAAAAGAGCCCATGGCGATCTATGAATGTCATATCGGCTCCTGGATGAAGCATCCGACCGGAGAAAATGACGGTTTCTATACATACAGGGAGTTTGCCGACAGGATCTGCGATTATTTAAAGGAAATGCCCTATACGCATATCGAGCTTATGGGCATAGCAGAGCATCCTTTTGACGGATCATGGGGATATCAGGTTACCGGATATTATGCACCGACATCAAGATATGGAGATCCGGATGACTTCAGATATCTGGTAAATAAGCTTCATGAGCAGGGCAAGGGTGTGATACTGGACTGGGTTCCTGCGCATTTCCCGAGGGACGCGCACGGTCTGGCAAACTTTGACGGAGCTGCATGCTATGAATATGCCGATCCCAAAAAGGGAGAGCATCCGGACTGGGGGACAAAGATATTTGACTATGGAAAGAGCGAGGTTAAGAATTTCCTTATAGGAAATGCGATCTACTGGATGCAGGAATTCCATATTGACGGTCTCCGGGTCGATGCTGTCGCATCCATGCTCTATCTTGATTACGGAAAGAGAGACGGACAGTGGGTTGCAAATAAATACGGCGGCAATAAAAACCTGGAGGCTATAGAATTTTTCAAGCATCTTAATTCGTGTGTGCTTGGTAAATTCCCCGGCGCCATGATGATAGCCGAAGAATCCACGGCATGGCCGAAGGTAACCGGAAAGGTGGAGGATGACGGATTGGGCTTCACCTTTAAGTGGAATATGGGCTGGATGCATGATTTTTGCGATTATATGAAGCTGGATCCGTATTTCAGAAAAAACAGCCATTATAAGATGACCTTTGCGATGAGTTATAATGCAGCAGAGGATTATATCCTGGTGCTTTCTCATGATGAGGTAGTCCATCTGAAATGTTCAATGCTCGGGAAAATGCCCGGATATACTGTGGATAAATTTGCAAATCTCAGGACCGGATATGCATTTATGATGGGGCATGCCGGCAAAAAGCTTCTTTTCATGGGCCAGGAATTCGGACAGGAGAGAGAATGGAGTGAGGCAAGGGAGATTGACTGGTTCTCTTTAGAGGATCCGCTTCACAAGGGTATGCAGACCTGGTACAGCGATCTGCTCAAGCTTTATAATAAATACCCCAGCATGTATGAGCTTGACGGCGGATTTGAGGGCTTCCGCTGGATAAATGCCGATGATACCGAGAAGAGCATCTATTCCTTCTACAGGCAGGATCATACCGGAAAAAATAATATTCTCTTTGTTATGAATTTCACACCCATGGAGCGGGGTGATTACAGAGTAGGGGTTCCGAATGAAGGAAAATATACCCTTCTGCTTAATTCTGATGAGACCAGATACGGCGGAAACGGCGCAGAGATACCGAAGACATTAAAGGCAGAAGCCATACCGTGGGATGGTCAGCCGTACTCGATAGGATTTAAGCTTCCGCCCTTCGGATCTGCCATATTCAGGTTCTGATCCGTTATATTGTACCGCAAGGGCGGGGACTGACCATATAAAGGGGTTGAGAGATGGTCCGCTTTTGTCGATATTATAATTAAAGAATGCGGAAACGGCATTAAAAGGATTTATGCCTGGATCATTGTGATTTAAACAAGGAGGTAAAGGTATGGCAGTAGACGGAATTGGAGCAGGCGGCAGCGTAAATACAGCTGATTTTTACACAAGCAAAGCAAAATCCGCTTCAGAGACAGCAGCAGCTGATGCAGCTGCCAGGTCATCGGATGAAGGCGCAGGAGTTGTTTATGAAAAGTCATCCGAAAGTGATGCTGCAGGAGCGGTGGTACCTAAAAAGACTAACGCAGTGGATCATGAAGCCATAGTAGCAAAGATGAAGGCGGACGCAGAGCAGCAGACAGCGAATCTGAGATCCATAGTCGAAAAGCTTATGCTTGGACAGAGCAAATCCTCAAGCATAGCCGGAGCAGAGGTCGGACAAAACACCCTTGAGAATGATGACGATATGTGGAAATTCCTTGCAAAAGGAGATTTCACTGTTGATGAAGCAACTAAGGCCCAGGCCCAGGCAGATATAGCGGATGATGGTTACTGGGGAGTAGAGAAGACATCTGACAGGATCCTTGATTTCGCAAAGGCTCTGGCCGGAAACGATCCCGGCAAGGCGCAGCAGCTTTTGGATGCTTTTAAGGAAGGCTATAAAAAAGCAGAAGAGACATGGGGAGATAAGCTGCCGGATATTTCACAGAGAACCTATGAAGCTGTAGAGAAAAAATTCAATGACTGGATGGGAAATCCCGAGGTAGAAGCCTGATGCATTGATAAGAAAACCGACAATATTTTATTGATCAGAGTTAAAAGATCCGGCTGCCGTGAAAATATTTACGGTAGCCGTCTTTATTTATAATTCAGCCGGAAGAAAACCGGTGCAGCAAAAGGGAGGATATCCCGGCGCTGTGATTTGTATACAATGAGAGGGTATGTTATACTTAGTGAAAGTTGTACAAAAATCTATACAAAGGGGTAAACCAATTGGGTAACAGAGAGCCATCCTTGGAATTAAGAGCGTATGCAAAGATAAATCTCGGACTTGATATCACAGGTAAAAGAGAAGACGGTTATCACGATCTTAAGACCATAATGCAGCAGATAGATCTCTATGATACGATCCGGCTTTATGCGGAGGCGGAGAGCGGGGGAAGCGGGGAAAAAGGACAGATACTGATATCCTGCAGTGATTCTCTGGTTCCATCAGATGAAAGAAATCTGGCATACAAGGCGGCCAGGTTTTTATTTGATGAATTCGAGATCACGGATTCACTGCTCATCGAGATAGACAAGGCTATACCGGTATCAGCGGGACTGGCAGGAGGATCGACAGACGCGGCGGCTGTATTGATGGGTGTGAATGATCATTTCGGACTGGGGCTTTCCCGGGAGGAGCTTATATCCAGAGGAGTAAAGCTGGGAGCCGATGTGCCTTTTTGCATAATGGGAGGCACAGCCTATGCCGGTGGTGTCGGAGAAGAGCTGGTACCGCTGGGTGCTATGGATGATTACATCGTGTTGGTCGCAGTGCCTGATACCAGAGTGTCAACAAAGTGGGCATATAACGCATATGATGAGATGGCTGCCAATGGAAACATCAGACATCCTGATATAGATCAGATGAGGGCGGCTATAGAAATGGAGGATTTCGGCTGTATACCGGAGTTTCTGGGAAATGTACTGGAATATGCGACTATTCCCGAATATCCCATCATATCCAAGGTAAAGAATACGATGATGCAGAATGGAGCTGCCGGGGCGCTGATGAGCGGTTCGGGTCCGAGTGTATACGGACTGTTCATGGATGAGGATAAGGCGGCCAAAGCATATGATGTACTGGACATGTTTGATCTGGTACCGGAGGAGAGGATTTTTCTTACAGGCTTTCACAATCAATGAGGTGAAATATGGGGTTTTACGAAAATGACGAGGATGCCTTTCTCCCGCTGAGAGATGTTGTATTCAAGCAGCTGCGGGAGGAGATTCTCTACGGTAAACTGAAGCCCGGAGAGAGACTGATGGAGATAGCACTTTCAGAGCGTCTGGGAGTCAGCCGTACACCTATAAGAGAGGGAATAAGGCTTCTGGAAAAGGAAGGCCTTGTTGTGATGCTCCCGCGCAGGGGAGCTCATGTGGCAAGCATCACGGCCAAGCAGCTGGAGGATGTACTGGAGGCAAGAAGAACACTGGAGACCTTTGCCGTAAATGTATGCTGTGCCAGGATCACACAGAAACGGTTTGAAGAGCTCGAGGATGCCAACAGGAAATTTGCCAGGGCCGTAGACAGCCGGGATCTGAGAAAGATGGCAGACACCGATACGGCTTTTCATAATATAATCATAGATACGGCAGGAAACGAAAAGGTAAAGGAGCTGCTGATCAGCCTTAAGGAGCAGATCTTCAGGTATAAGTATGAATTTATGAAGGAAATGGAAGATCCCACAAGGCTTGTAAGAGAACATGAACAGATAATAAAAGCTATAGGAGAGAGCCGGGCAGATAAGGCAGTGGAGCTTTTGAGGATGCATATAGACTCTCAGGCCATAGCCATATACAGGAAGATAAAATGAGTGAAAGACCTATAGGAGTTTTTGATTCGGGAGTTGGCGGTCTGACTGTGTTAAAGGAGCTGATAAGACGCCTGCCCAATGAGAGATATGTATATTTCGGGGATATGGCCAGAGCTCCCTACGGAACGAAATCCAAAGCAACAGTAACGAGATATTCCAAACAGATCGTGAGATTTTTATTAAGCCGTAATGTAAAGGCGCTTGTAGTGGCCTGTAATACGGCATCGGCCATAGCCTTGGATGCCATAGAAGAGAATTTCGACCTTCCTGTTATAGGAGTTGTGAAGCCCGGTGCAAAGGCAGCTGCGGATACTACCAAGACCGGACACATAGGGCTTATCGGAACAGAAGCCACCATCGCATCCGGCATATATGAGAGCTACCTTCAGGGATACCGGCCGGATATACAGCTTGTAGGCAAGGCGTGCCCTTTATTTGTTTCTCTTGTGGAGGAGGGCTGTATAGAGGATCCCGTAACGACAGAGATAGCAAGGCGTTATATTTCTGCATTCAGAGATTCGGATGTGGATACACTGATCATGGGATGTACGCATTTTCCCATGATAGAGGATACGATACAGAGGATCGCAGGGGAGCATGTGCATCTGGTAAATCCTGCATTTGAGACTGCGAAGTCGACACAGGAGCTGCTGAAGGAAAAGGATCTGCTTAATACTGAAGATATACATGTAAGTGAAGAAGCCTATAAATTCTACGTTTCAGACGCTCCGGAGAGATTCCGCAGGATCGCAAATATTTTTCTTCCCCTCAGTATAGGCGGTGCGAAACAGATACCTATAGAGGAGTTCTGACTTGACAGGGGAGAGCATACTGAGGATAGAAAGCAGGACCACGGGAGGCGGGACTTCTGCAGCCGAGGCAGGCGGCCGCTGTTATGAAAAAAACGGCTTCCATTATGTGCTTTTTGAAGTGGAGGGTGACAGCTGCAGGATAAAATTCAATGCGAAAAGCCTTGAATACCGCAGAAGCGGAGAGCTCTCTTACAGATTAAGATTCGTACCAGGCGAGGAAACTGCGGCAGATATGACCACTGCCTACGGGGTAACCGGTATTACCTGCAGGACGCATATGTATAATGAGATCATAAAAGAAGATGAAATGGTTCTGAATTTAAGCTATAATGTCGCAGATGAGGATTGCGACATGAGGATAACGATCAGAAAGAAGGATCCGGATCAGAGAGTTGTCCCGGAAAGTGGTCCGGATGCATAAAAGTAAGTAGTGTGAGGAGACAGAAATGAGTACTGGATGGATAGTAACGATAGTTATACTTGTAATACTTATAGCGGTCGCGGTAGCCCTGTATTTTTTCGGCAAGAAGGCGCAGAAAAAGCAGGAAGAGCAGCAGGCACAGATCGAAGCGGCAGCTCAGACTGTACAGATGCTTGTCATAGATAAAAAGAAGATGAGGCTCAATGAGGCAGGACTGCCTGATATAGTCATACAGCAGACGCCGAAGCTCATGAGACGGTCAAAGGTACCTGTAGTCAAGGCAAAGGTCGGACCACAAGTCATGTCCTTTATAGCAGATGCAGCCATCTTTGATGACATACCGGTAAAGAAGGAAGTAAAGGCCACGGTAAGCGGAATATATATCTCCAAGGTGAGAGGCGTAAGAGGTTCTTTGAATAAGGGGGCAGAGCCTGTAAAGAAGAGCCGTTTCCAGAAGTTTAAGGAAACCCTGCAGGAAAAAGCCGGGGCAACACCCAGGAAATCATAAGGAAAGGGATATAGAGGAGAAAAGAGATGGCGGATAAGAAAATGGTGGAGCAGGTAACATCCATGGATGAGGATTTTGCCAAATGGTACACCGATGTAGTGAAAAAAGCTGAATTAATGGATTATTCCAGTGTTAAGGGATGCATGATCTTCCTTCCCGCAGGCTATGCTTTATGGGAAAATATCCAGGGCCTCCTGGACAAAAGGTTTAAGGCTACCGGGGTTGAAAACGTCTATATGCCTTTATTCATACCGGAAAGCCTGCTTCAGAAGGAGAAGGATCATGTGGAGGGATTTGCTCCGGAGGTTGCCTGGGTTACAGAGGGCGGCGGGGAAAAGCTGGAGGAGCGCATCTGCGTGAGACCTACCTCCGAGACCTTATTCTGCGATCTGTACAGGAACCTTATCCATTCATACAGGGATCTTCCCAGGATATATAATCAGTGGTGCTCTGTGGTGAGATGGGAAAAGACGACCAGGCCCTTCCTGAGATCCAGGGAGTTTTTGTGGCAGGAGGGCCATACGGTACATGAAACACTTGAGGATGCGGAAGAGCGCACCAAACAGATGCTTAATGTCTATGCCGATTTCCTTAAGGAGGATCTTGCCATACCCACGATAAAGGGAAAGAAGACAGAAAAGGAAAGATTTGCCGGAGCGGTATCCACCTATACCATAGAGGCCATGATGCATGACGGCAAGGCACTGCAGAGCGGGACGTCGCATAATTTCGGGGACGGATTCGCAAAGGCTTACGGCATCGAGTATACGGGAAGGGATAATAAACAGCATAATGCCTTCCAGACCTCGTGGGGAGTTTCTACAAGACTGATAGGTGCTCTCATAATGGTACACGGAGATAATGACGGACTGGTACTTCCTCCTCATATTGCACCTGTACAGGCAGTTATAGTTCCCATACAGCAGCAGAAGGAGGGCGTGCTGGATACCTGCAGAAAAACAGCAGAGGAAAGTCTGGCGGGGATCAGGGTAAAGATCGATGATTCCGAAAGATCTCCCGGATTCAAATTTGCAGAGCAGGAGATGAGGGGCTTCCCTTTACGTATTGAGATCGGACCCAGAGATATAGCAAACGGAGAATGTGTCGTCGTCCGCAGGGATACTCACGAAAAAGAGACGGTGAAGCTTGATGCGCTGAAAAGCTACATACCGGAGCTGCTGGAAAGGATCCAGGGCGATATGTATGACAGGGCAAAGAAGCATCTGGACAGCTCAATATATGAAGCTGTCGAATACGAAGAGTTTAAGAAGATACTGGATGAGAAGCCCGGATTTGTCCGTGCAATGTGGTGCGGTGAGCAGGAATGTGAGGATATCATAAAGGCGGATACAACTGCAACATCAAGGTGTATGCCTTTTGAAGGAAGTGATCCGATATCCGATAAATGCATATGCTGCGGAAAACCTGCAAAGCATCTTGTTATATGGGGGAAAGCATATTAATAAAATAAAAATGCTCATACCGGAAAATGTAAAATATATAATAAGCACTCTTCAGGGCGCAGGCTTCGAGGCATATGCCGTCGGGGGCTGCGTCCGTGACGTATTATTGGACAGAAAACCGGCGGACTGGGATGTTACGACAAATGCCGAGCCGCAGCAGGTGAAGAGGATATTCCGCAGGACCATAGATACCGGTATAAAGCACGGCACCGTCACGGTCATGATGAATGATGAGGATCATGTATACAGGGGATATGAGATCACAACCTACCGGATAGACGGGGAATATGAGGATGGACGTCATCCCAGAGAGGTTACCTTCACAAAAAGCCTGCGGGAGGATCTGGAACGCCGTGATTTCACGATAAATGCCATGGCCTATAATGAGGACAGCGGTCTGGTGGATGAATTCGACGGATGCGGGGATCTGAAAAAACGGGTGATAAGGGCAGTCGGGGATCCTTATGAGAGGTTTTCAGAGGATGCACTGCGTATCCTCAGGGCGTACAGATTTGCAGCCCAGCTTGGATTTGGCATAGATGCCCGGACGGAGGAGGCAGCGGTAAGTCTTCGTGAGAATCTGAAAAAGATATCTGCGGAGCGGATACAGGCGGAGTTTACAAAGCTTCTTTGTTCTCCTCATCCGGAAGTGATACTGGATATGTACAGAGCAGGCATAACCTCTGTTATAATGCCGGAGTTTGACGTTTGTATGCGAATGGATCAGAAAAACAAGCACCACATTTACAATGTGGGTGAGCATACCATAAGAGCGCTTATGGTCAATGCACAGTTTTCCGGAGTGGAATTCGAGCCGGATATTTTGAGATATATCAGATATGCTCTGTTATTCCATGATTTCGGAAAGCCTGAAGCGATGACTGAGGATGAAAACGGGGCCAGGCACTTTAAGGGCCATGCAGTCATTTCCGAGCGTATATCAAAGGAGATAATGAAACGGCTAAAGCTTGATAATGATACGATAAAAACCGTAGCCGCTCTTGTACGCTGGCATGACTACCGGCCTGAAGCCACTGAAAAAAACGTACGGCGGGCAATGAATAATATAGGACCGGAGATATACAGGCTTTTATTCCCCATAAGGATGGCAGATACTCTTGCCCAGTCTATGTACAAGCGGGAGAAGAAGCTGGCCTATGAAAAAGAGATAATGAAGCTCTACTCAAAGGTGATAGAGGCCGGAGATGCCGTAACCTTAAAGGATCTGGCCGTTACGGGAGAGGATCTTATCGGGCACGGTTACAAGCCCGGACCGGAGCTGGGAAAAAAATTAAAGGAACTGCTGGAGCTGGTATTGGAAGATCCGGGATGCAACACGAAAGAATATCTTTTATCAAAAATATAAAAAAGCATCTGGCTTTGGCGGGCATTATATGTGCGGCTTTTTTTGTCATGTCCTGCGGCAGCAGCAATGCCGGGATCCCGCAGCAGACAGTATCCGAACCTGTAGTGGAAAAGCTTGAATTCAGCGAGCCTGAAGCGCGGGATACGGCGGTCTTTCTCGAATATGAGGAAAGATTTGATGATGTAAAGCTTATGTCTGCCGACAATGGGAGGTCCTATACCGTCTCGATAAATAATCTTACGACCTTCGAGGATAACTACGGGAAGGTTTCCGTACCGGAGCTTTTTGAGACGGGAATGATCGTTGATGTGGATATTTCGGTTCATTCAAGGACCCTTAAGTCCATGCGGCAGGATCCGGAGGCCTTTATCAGGCGTGATGTGACCGGATTCAGGATAAATCCGAACAGAGGGATTTTCAGCCTGGAGGACGGTACGAATCTGCATATCACAGAGAATACTCTGGTAATAAAAGGAGATAAAAGGGTTAAGATAACAGATATCTCTGACAGCGATGTATTATTGCTGCGCGGTATAGAACCCGAGCTTTACAGTATAAATATCCAGTCCGGCTACGGGCATCTGAGGATAAAGGGAGCTGAGTATTTCAAGGAAGGCTGGGTCAGTATAGCCGGCATGTTTAAGCCCGTATCTGAAGATATGCTGCTGGATGTGCCGGAGGGAGAATACGACCTTACGGTCACATATAAAGGCCAGGGCGGAACAAAGCATGTGGTTATAGAGCGCGGCAAAGAGGCGGTCGTTGATGTCTCTGACCTGAAGGGGGATCTGATCAAGACAGGAGAGATCATTTTCTCGATCCGTCCTCTGGAAGCAGAGGCTAAGGTAAAGATCAACGGAAAGACAGTGGATTACCTAAAGCCCGTAGAATTGGAATACGGAGTATATCAGCTTGAAGTGACAGCAGACGGTTATGTGCCCATAAAGGAGAAGATCGCAGTAGGCGCAGAGGTTGCAAATATTGAGATCGAGCTGGTGGAAAGCGAAGAATCCGCAGTATCCGCCAATAAATCATCGAGCAAGGCTCCGGCATCGTCGTCTTCATCGACATCGGCAAACAGGCTTCCGACAGACCTGACGGGAAACAGCTCTTCTTCCTCTGTCTGGGGCAGCGGTATAACTGTGCCTGCCGGAAGCTCCTCAGATATGTACGGCACGCCGGGGAGCGGTACGAGGACCGGAAGTGATATCGGCACAGGAACCGGTACAGGCACGGGCACAGGTACAGGTATAGGTACAGGTACAGGAACCGGCAGCTCAGGAAGCTCAACAAGCTCGAGCGCAAGATCGTCAAGCTCATCTGACAGAGCTTCATCGGGCAGTATACCTGACAGTACGTCAGAGGCAGGACCGGTCCCATACGACTCATCCATAGTCTATGGAAGCCGCATATACATTGATGCACCGGAAACAGCCGAGGTTTATTTTGACGGTATATATAAGGGCATAATCCCATGTTCTTTTGTTAAGGAGAGCGGCACACATGTGATCACCTTAAGAAAAGACGGGTATGAAACAAGGACATTTACGATCACACTTGATACGAGCAAAGAAAATGAAACCTATTCCTTCTCGGCATTGCAGGAGGAGTAAGGGATTTGATTGAACAGAGGGGGTACAGGATCATGTCATATATGGATGAATATAAAAAATGGATAAGTGAACTCGATGAGGCTGATCCGCTCTATGAGGAGCTTATTGGTATAGAAGAGGATAAAGCTGATATTGAGGACAGATTTTACAGGGATCTGGGCTTTGGGACGGCGGGTCTTCGTGGAAAGACCGGAGCCGGAACAAACCGTATGAACCGCCTGACTGTAGGCCGGGCTACCCAAGGAATAGCTGATCTTATAAGAGAAGAGGGGGAGGAGGCCTGCGGCAGAGGTGTAGTCATAGCGCATGATCCGAGGCATTTTTCCAGGGAGTTTTCGAAGCTCACGGCCTGTATCCTTGCCGCAAACGGGATCAGGGCCTATATTTTTGATGATCTCAGACCCACTCCGCAGCTGGCATATGTTATAAGACAGCTGGGCGCCATATCAGGCATAAATATCACGGCATCTCATAATCCAAAGGAATATAACGGATACAAGGCATACTGGTCAGACGGCTGCCAGGTAAGTGCTGATATTGCAGAGAAGATGACGGAAAGGATCCTTGCAGTGGATATGTTTCACGGAGTCAATGCTGCCGACTATGATCTTGCTGTGAGTGACGGCCTTATTACCGTACTGTCACATGAATGGGACAGGAAATATCTGGATGAGATAGAATCCTTATCCATCCATGGGGGTGAGGAGCTGGATCTTTCCATACCTGTGGTATATACACCGCTGAACGGAGCAGGTCATATCCCCTTTACAACAATGCTTACCGATCTGGGATATACAAACTGGCATGAGGTTGAGGAGCAGTCCATGCCCGATCCTGATTTCACCACGGTCGGGTATCCGAATCCGGAGGATACCAAAGCCTTTGCTTTGGCGGAAAAGCTCGGGAAAAAGACAGGGGCGGAGCTTCTCATGGCTACGGATCCCGATGCTGACAGATTTGCCGTAGAGATAGCGAAGCCGGATGGGGATTACCTTCCTCTGAACGGCAATCAGACCGGCTATATCCTTGTCAATTATGTGCTTGAAGGAAGGAAGAGCGCCGGAACCCTGCCGGAGAACGGAGCCATGGTAAAATCCATCGTGACAAGCTCTCTCAGCACCATCATAGCTGAAAGCTATGGTGTAAAGATGTATGAAACCCTTACCGGATTCAAGAATATCTGCGGTAAGATACCTTTTCTTGAAGAGAATGGCATGCAGTATCTTTTCGGTTATGAGGAGTCGGTAGGATATGCCCTGTCTGCCAATATCAGAGACAAGGATGGCATATCCGCGGGGATGCTTCTGGCGGAGGCAGCGGCTTATTATAAAAATCAGGGAAAGACTCTGCTGGATGTCCTGACCGGTATATATGAGAAATACGGGTACTTCGCTGAGGATGAGCCGAATATCGTACTTGAGGGCATCGAGGGAGCAGAACGCATAGGCCGCATGATGGCTGTCACGAGAGCAGAGCTGCCGGCCGATGTGGCGGGCCTTAAGGTTGACAGGGTCATAGATTACAAGGACGGATATGAGGATATGCCTCCGTCAGATGTGCTCAGATTTTTCCTGGAGGACGGCTCCTGGTTTGCTGTAAGGCCTTCCGGAACCGAGCCTAAGATAAAATTTTATTTCTACTCAAAGGCTGATACAAGGGAAGCCGCTCTGGAAAAAAATGAAAGGATCCGGAATGAGGTCTTCAACCGGATCGGGGAGATAGAATGAGCAGGAAGAAGCAACAGGCTTACCCTGTAAGGATATGACCGCTCAAGGATCAGATTTGAAGCAGATAACCTGAATAAAAAAAGGAGAAGGGAGCTTATCATGAAATATATATCCTGGAATGTGAACGGACTCAGAGCCTGCATCGATAAGGGCTTCATGGATTTTGCAAAAGCCTCCGGTGCAGATGCCATAGGGCTGCAGGAGATCAAGCTTTCAGAGGGACAGTTAAAGGATTTTGACCTTCCCGGATATCATATATATTGGAACTATGCGGAGAAAAAGGGGTACTCAGGCACGGCTCTCTTCACAAAAAATGAGCCCTTAAATGTTACCTTTGGTCTGGGAATAGAAGAGCATGATCATGAAGGACGCGTTATCACGGCAGAATATGAGGATCATTTCTTTGTTGTATGCTATACACCGAATTCAAAGCAGGATCTTTCCAGACTTTCATACAGGATGGTATGGGAGGATGCCATGCGGGATCATCTGATGAAGCTTGATAAGGAAAAGCCTGTGATCTATTGCGGTGATCTGAATGTGGCACATAAGGAGATCGATCTGAAAAATCCATCCACCAATCATCATAATGCCGGCTTCACAGACGAAGAAAGAGAAAAAATGACAGAGCTGCTTGATTCCGGCTTCACGGATTCCTACCGTTTTCTTCATCCGGACGAGACAGGGGTATATTCCTGGTGGTCCTACCGATTCCATGCCAGAGAGAAAAACGCAGGGTGGCGTATAGATTACTTCATCACATCCGACAGAATACAGGATAAGATAAAGGGCACCGGTATCCTGACTGACGTATTTGGCTCCGATCACTGCCCGGTAGCGCTGGAATTTAAGTAAAATCTGTATCGTCACGATATACGGGCTTATTATCCATAAACCGGGTCAATATGGTACTTTGACTTGAGTATATAAAAGTATATAATAAAACAAAAAGTATATAAGAGTATATAGAAGTATATAATGGATAAAAACCCGTTTGCCATTAACTTCGGTAAGGTGCCTTCCCAATATATAAGCCGGGATATAATCATCGGAGAGATCACACAGGATATGCTGGCTGATGAGATCCAGAATCAGTGCTTACAGATGGCTGCAAGCCCTGAAAAGCCAGCCGGCTAAAACGGATAATTAAATCTATCGTCCTTCTACATACGCTTGCAAAAGTATTTTTGCAGGCGTATTCTTTACATAAGCAGAAAATCTAAAGATCTGTTCATTCTATATTATTCTATTTCACGATTCGGCAGTTTCCTGCTTAATACATCTCTTTATTATTTACAGCAGGAGACGAAAACACTCCTGCGGAATTAACTATCCAAAGGAGGACAAAATATGGATAATGCACTTGCTACAAATTTGAATGGAGATCACGGTATGGAAAATGAAGACAAATATTATTATGCGGCCGGCATAAGATTTGAAAAGGACAAGGAATATACAGTGGAGGATTATGATGCTCTGCCGGAGGGTGCCAGGGTAGAGCTTATAAACGGTGTATTCTATGAAATGTATCCTGACCCGGAGGCAGATCCGACAGAACGCTATGTTGTTTATCCGGAGTTTGACGGGTATGATGAGCTGTTGAAAGGGATGGCTGCGCCTTCAACAAGACATCAGAAAATACTGTTTCAGATATCAAGGAGAATAGGTAATTATATTGAGGAGAAAGGTGGAGATTGTGAGATATACCCCGCTCCTTTCGACGTGTGGCTGAAAAAGGAATCAAAAAACAAAGTACAACCGGACATATCCGTTATCTGCGATCCGGATAAGATAACAGATAAAGGCTGTGAAGGGGCTCCCGACTGGATCATAGAGATCGTATCCCCCGGACATCCTGAGAATGATTATATCCGAAAGCTCAATCTTTATCTTGATTCAGGAGTAAAGGAATATTGGATAGTAGATCCGATCAAGGATCATATAACCGTTTACAACTTTGAAGAAATCGGTATCTCTCCCGCTTATTACACATTTGATGACACCGTCAAAGCAGGGATATATGATGATCTTGTCATAGATTTCAAGGAAATATAGAAAAGCCGTAAACAAAAGGGAACGGTGTTACCCGTTCCCTTTTGGTAGTTAGTTTTCCAGCTTGTTGCTGAATTCCTTTTACGC
>CAMUZQ010000016.1 GCA_947165275.1 uncultured Lachnospiraceae bacterium
AAAGAAACACATGACCACCTCCAAGCCAAAAACACAATCGCAATAAAGTATACTTAATTGTTTTCGGCTTGCGCGGACGGCCGCACCGCTTAGGCTCCTTACGTCTCGACTGTTGTTCGCTTGAGCAACCGGATCCCCATTACAATATCAGCTGCTGATCATTCAAAATATATTACCTGCTCATAATCGTTCTCTGATAAACACAGTATCGATTTCAGATGTGGTCATCATCACCGATTCCTGGTGAAAGAAGACACACAGATCCTTTGCGACCTCTCTGGCTACGTGTTCGTCCACATCGATCAATGAAAGTATCAGTGTCTGTTCCTGCGTATAATCCCCGTTTTCGAAAAAAAATCCGCCTTCTGACACGGTAAATGAAAAAGGAACATGATATCTGAAACACACATTCTTCAGGATCGAAAAATAAATAGAGATATCATATTTCTGGCTTAGCGTATCCATATCGTTGAGCCCGACATAGAGCTTGATTTCTTTCAAAACAGATCATCCTTTCTTTTTCTTTACGACAAAAACGTAAACGGTTGGCTTAGGAACTGTTACAGAATAACTTTACACTTGTAACGTACACTTCATCTTGTCGTTTACAGGCAAATGGAGCCACTACGCATAAAACAATCATAAAGGCCGGATCAACAAAATATCAAAAGTATGACTTTTTGCGGATGATTTCCGATTTTGTCCGCAAAAAGTCATAGATTCTAATAAAGGCACAGAGTTCCTCTGTGCCTTTAACCCCTCGTACGCTCTCCGCCTGAATACGGCCCTTTATTTCTTAACCAGCAATGACTGTCCCGTCATCTCGGCAGGCTGCGGGAGCCCCATGACCTCCAGGAGGGTCGGAGCGATATCGCAGAGCTTGCCTCCCTCTCTGAGAGTATATGAATCATCATAATTAAAGAGAATGAAGGGAACAGGATTTGTCGTATGCGCCGTATGAGGCTCTCCGGTCTCATAATTCACCATCTGCTCCGCATTACCATGATCAGCGCAGATGAAAAGCACTCCGTCCATCTTCTTTACCGCATCGACAGCAGCGCCGACGCACTGATCAACCCTTTCAACTGCCTTTATGGCGGCATCGAGCACACCGGTATGGCCCACCATATCAGGATTGGCAAAATTGATTATTATCACATCATATTCCCCTGAGGTAATGGCAGCATCCAGCTTCTCCGATACCTCGGGAGCACTCATCTCAGGCTGAAGATCATAGGTCGCGACAGCAGGTGAATTCACAAGCGTCCTGTCCTCTCCCTTATTGGGCTCCTCTATACCGCCGTTAAAGAAGAATGTAACATGCGCATACTTTTCGGTCTCCGCGATACGCAGCTGCTTAAGACCGTTATCTGCTAGATATTCACCAAGGGTATTTACGATCTCCTCCTTCTTGAAGGCCACATATTTATTCGGTATCGTCTCGTCATAATCCTTGAAGCAGACATATGTCAGAGGCATGAAGCCATTTGCGCGCTTAAGGCTGGCTATAGTCTTCGTATCGGAAGGATCGCCCCCCTGAGCCTTGATATCCTCATCCGAGAAGCAGAAGGCCTTGGTGATCTCCCTGGCCCTGTCAGGACGGAAATTAAAGAATATGACCGAATCCTTTGGCTTGACTACAGAAACCGGTGAACCGTCCTCATTCGTTATGACTGTAGGAAGAACAAATTCGTCCGTAACATCCTTATCATAAGAATCCTGCATCGCCTGTATGGGATCAACAGCCTTCACTCCCTCGCCGAGAACAAGGCTGTCATATGCCTTCTGGATGCGGTCCCAGTTATTGTCCCTGTCCATGGCATAATAACGGCCCGAAAGAGAAGCCACCCTGCCTACGCCGATCTCCACGGTCTTGTCTATAAGCTGCTGGAGATAATCCTTTCCCGATGCAGGCGGTGTATCCCTGCCGTCAAAGAAAGGATGCAGATAAACCCTCTCGAAATTCTCCTTCCTGCACAGCTCGAGCAGACCGTACAGATGCGTATTATGGCTGTGAACTCCTCCATCCGAGAGCAGTCCCCAGATATGAAGATCGGAATCATTCTCCTTGCAGTTATTTATAGCTCTTAAAAGCTCCTCATTCTTAAAGAATGTCCCCTCCTCGATATACTTCGTGATCAGGGTAAGATCCTGATAGATGATACGGCCGGAGCCTATGTTCATATGGCCGACCTCGGAATTTCCCATCTGGCCGTCGGGAAGACCTACTGCAAGGCCCGAAGCATAGCCCTTCTGAAAGGGGCACTCCGCCATAAGCTTATCCATGACAGGCGTATCTGCCATGTATACCGCATTTGAATCATGGTTGTCTGACAGGCCATAGCCGTCAAGTACCATTAAAACTACTGGTTTTTGTCTCATGTCTACCTCCGTTTACTTTATGACTGATAAATCTTTTTGCTCCTTCATCATATATGAAGCCTGCCAGATCAAGGCGCTCCCTGATCTCAGCCTCATCAAAGCCCTCGCTTGATGCCATATCCCCAAGGTCCTCGTATCTGTCCCTGAGTCCCGTATTTATATAACTCAAAAGCATGTTTGGATCCTTTGGTATCATTTCATCCGCTCCTTAAACCGTATCGCTTATAATATCACAACCGCCGCGGGTTTTCCATGATCTCCGCATTCATTTTCTGTTCATTTTCCTGACGGCATTTATGAAGTCCGACTCAGGCATGGGTCTGGCAAAATAGTATCCCTGGATGAAATCCACACCGAGACGCTCCATCTCCTTGAGCTGCTCTGCAGTCTCCACTCCTTCTGCCACAGTCTCGGCTCCGATCTGCTGGATCATATCTGCTGAGCTCTCAAGCAGGGTCATGGCATTTCTCCGCCCCTGCTCTGTATCCATGACAAAGGGGGACTGTACTATCGTCTTGTCCAGCTTGATGATGTCAAAGGGCATCATTATGATACGGGAGAGTGATGAATATCCCGTACCGAAATCATCCAGCGAGAAATTAAAGCCAAGCTGCGACAGCTTCATCACATTTGCTTCCACAACACCGGTAAAGGTATCATCCGAGGTCTCTGTTATCTCCAGATTGATCTGTGAAGGATGAACATGATACATTTCCGCAAATCCCGTAAGCTTGCCGGAAATATCATCCTGAAGCATGTCTGAAACCGACAGGTTAAGCTCTATATATTTAAGGCCCAGCTCACTGATATTTCTTCCGGAGATCATCCTGCAGACCTGCTGGATCACATAATCGTCTATTTCCACTATCGAGCCGTTATTCTCCGCCACTGTGATGAAAACATCAGGCGGTATGAACTTATCTCCGTCATGAAGCCTGAGCAGCGCCTCTGCCGAAACAAACCGCTTTTCCTTCAGCGAATATATAGGCTGATAATACACCTCCAGATTGCCGTCCTCGACTGCATGTCTGACCTTCTCGTCAACCTGGCGCATATACTCCTCCGTGCTCAGGTCCAGACTCTCCAGATCCACCACACTCTTGCCGTACAGTCTTCCCTCCCTGACCGCCACATGGATCAGATCCATGAGCGCATTACCGTCCGGCGCCATTTCCGGCAGATCTATAAGGCAGGTGGAATAAGGAAGCTCCATCTCATAGGCATCATTTCCGAAGGTGGACTCAAACCTGCTTATCAGAGCCTCCTGGATAACCTCCATCTCCTCCCTGCTGCCCTTTTCGGTAAGGATCGCATATATTCCCTGCTTCAGCTTGAATACAGAAGCACCGTTTGCCACCCTTTTTATCTCACTTATCACGGACTGTCTCAATTTAAGCTCATTCACCTCTCCCAGAAGTCTCAGGAAGGCCTCGCTTCCATGTATCATAAGGAGAACCATGCTGACCTTTCCGCCATGCCGTCTCATATAATAATACCGCCTGCGCATCTCATCCTTAAAGGTCTCCAGGCCGAGAAGACCTGTGTCCGCGTCAAACTGCTCCTCCGGATCCTTCAGACTGAAAAATACCTCTGCAAGCAAAAGCGAAATGGCAAACCTCTGGACTATGAGCTCGGGTATGATCAGCTCCGTTATGGTCGCCGCCATCGTAAGCGTCAGCATTATGCAAAGCATAAAAGTACGTTCAGTGGGGCCGTTTTTCTTATAGAAAATGAGAATGTTTATTCCCGTGATAAAAAGCAGCATATCACAGCTGTAGGCCAGAGTCCTGAATACAGGCGAGACCCCGAAGGCGGCAAGCAGTATGAAAACTATATCAAGGGCAAGCGGAAGCCCGACAGAGACCACCAGCTTAAACGCGCCTATGTTATAGGCTCTGTTGAAATACATAAAAAGTATGAGAAGCGCGATACTGATGGCTGTAAGCATCCAGGAGGCGATATAATATGCAATGGTAAGCTCGAACCTGTTCAGTGGATGCAGATAATAAATTATGCTCATGCCTGAAGACAGTATCCCGCAGAAAAGGGAGGCGAATACGATGGTATTGTCCTCAACCTTATTGAGTCTCTGGATAAAAAAGGCATATGTAAGGCAGCTGAGGATAACAAAAGCCGAGATATCAAAGTAATAACCCGACACCATGCTCTTCCCTCCTTTCCTTCATAAACCTGATAAGATCCGCCCCGGAAAGAAACCTTGAGAGCTCGAAGCCCTGAAGCTTATCCACGCCCACACTTATCGCATAGCTCTCAAGCTCCTCGCTGTCTATACCGGACGCCTTTATCCCTATGGAAAGATTCTTCATCATGTCCACAGCGCATCTGATAAGTGTATCCGCCTTCTTTGAGACCGGAGCCGATGAAAGCAGATCCCTGTTAAGCGCCACCTCTCTCAGATGCATCTTAAGCATCATCTCTGCATCGGTGTACCCGTTTCCGTAGTCCAGGAGCATAAAGGAAAAACCGGCTTCATGGAGGGCCCTTATATTCTCCTCAAGGGCGTAATTATAATTGATCATCGTATTTTCCGATATCTCAAGGGTCACAAACCCGGGATCGACACCGATATCCAGCGCCGTATCCAGCACCCAGGCCGCTGCGCTCCTCATCAGCAGGAAGGCATTTGGAACAGGTATCGCATATTCATTGATATCAGTCCCGGTAAGCCCCGAATCATGAATGAACTGGAAGCAGACTCTGAAAATATGCTTGATTATCGGCACCGCGGTACCATTATCCTCAGCTATCGGATAATACTCGCCGGGAGCTATCATCCCGAACTCGGGACTTTCGATCATAGGCTTGAGCTCAACCGAATCAAACCTTCCTGTTCCCGCTGATCTGATGGGCTGATACTTGAAATTAAAGCTCTCCTCCGTTATCGCATTGTGAAGGAGCCCGTCTATGCTGCTCCTGCGTTTGTCCTGATCCAGGTCTATGCTTTCCACATTGATGACATGCTTCATACGGTGCCGGCTTTTATCACCGAAAAGGGTTATCATCCTTTTAAGCTCCTCCGTATCCTTCACATCATCGGGACAGCATACATACATAGAGCATTCAAAAAGGGTGATCGCATACCTGCTGGTATTGAACGGAGCCGCAAATCTCTCCCTGATCGTTTTCATTAACTCCGGATGGGTAAGGGAAGCCCCTTCCTTTATCAGGACGGCGAATATGTCCCTGTCCAGCCTGTAGGCCACGGCATTCTTCGAAATTCTCTCAAAAAACTCCGCCGATCTTAAAAGAAGCTCCGAGGCCGCCTCATATCCTATACTGTTGTCCAGGAAATCGATATTATCAAGCGACACGATGACCATTCTGGCCCCTCTTTTGCGCCTTATCCTTATGGCCGTATTCACATAGAAGGCATAATCATTCTGAAGTCCCGTATCCGAATCAATATAATCCCCGGGTCTCTCTATGGTGATATAAAGTATCAGGAGCTCCACAGCATTAAAAAAGCACTCCACCTTGAGATTTCCGTCATAGAGCTGAAGAAAAATCCCGACGGCAGCGAAAAAAGCAAATGCCAGGAATGAGATGAAAACCGATGTGCGTATATTCTCCCGGTACATCAGGACATAATTCACTGCAACAACCGTATACCATACCGCCACAAGGTAAAATACCCACATATAGTCCCCGCGGTAGTATCTCCCGGCTCTGAAATAAAAAAGTCCGTTATTGAGAGGTGTGACCGCAAGCACCGTATACGCCGCTACCACAGGCCCGTATGAAAGCAGGGTATCTGATATGCTGGATGAATCAATATTTAATACAACCTTTACATACTGGTAAAAGACAGCCGAAGAGGAAATATGAAAAAGCATGTAGAGAAATGTCGATACATACATGATCTCTCTTTGCGAAAAAAAACCGTACGTGCCGTAAAGCACACCGTTTTGTCCGATGCTCGAGCACAGAGATGTCAGGGCCGAAACCAGGACTGTACACAAAAGATAAAGGAATATTCTGTTTTGCTGAAGCCGCATACTCCTGTGTGCTATCATGGTCAGAAGGATCAGAAAGCTCAGGATGCAGGCATTTATGTCAAAATATATAATACTCAAATCAGCCATGATCCTTTAATAAACAGAGTCTTGATTTTTATCGAAAAATCAAGAATCGTATTTGACCAGGTCCTTGCGAAGCAAGGGGCGTGTTTGGGCGAAGCCCAAATTCTTGTGTGCATTTCCGATTTTGCACACAAGAAGTCACATTTATTTATTTTATCATAAAACTACTGTTCAAAGATAGCCTTTATTGCTTTGATCGAGCTTTCTTTTGAAAACCTTTCCGAAAAGCCGCTGATACCGTCAGCCTCATATGAAAATCCGTCCTCCCACCCGGTTACGGCATCGACTATATCACTGATCATATCATCATATGAGAGCAGCCTTCCCGTAAGCCCGTCAGATATCATCTCCGAAACACCTCCGATATCAGTGCCGATGACCGGTGTTTTGCAGCTGTAGGCCTCTGTTATTGCCACAGGCTCACCCTCATACCACCTGGTCGGGTAAATGAGCGCTTTTGAATCCCCCATAAGCTCCAGGATCTCCCTTCCCGGCAGCTCCCCGGCATATCTCACCTTATCAAGCCCGTTGTCCCTTATATATCCTTCTGTATACTCCGACAGCTCCCCGGCCCCGCATATCAAAAGCTCCGGGGCCGTCTCTCCCATTTTGCCGCAGATTTCCTTCCATGCCTCAAGAAGCTCCCTTATCCCCTTGCTTTCGGTAAGCCTTCCGGCATATATGAATCTGTTTTTCCTCTCCCCATAGGGGCTGGAGGGGCCTTCCTTCCCATATCCGTTTCGCTTTATGTAAACCATCCGGGGGTTCAGGCCTCTGATATGCTCCAGAAGCATCCTCCTCTGATGCTCTGAAACACATACCAGCTTAACGTTTTGTGTCAATTCCCTCCGCAGCTTTTTAATATTTAAGGCAATGACTGCAGACAGCAGCCTGCTGTGCCTGTAGCAGCCATGCAGCACAGAATTATGTAAACCACAAGGAAAGCTTCCCATACAATCCCTGCAGATCCTGCCCTTCCTGTAGCATATGCCATTCGGGCAGAGGAAACGGAAATTATGGACAGTCTGTATCACAGGGATATTACAGAGCCTTCCCGCCTCATACGGGGCAGTCCCTCCTATCCACAGAGTATTATGAACCCAGATCACATCTGCTGAATTCTGCTCAGCTATCCGCATAAGCTCCCGTCTTTGCCTTGAAGGATAAAGATAACCGGCCACGCTTTTGATCCTTGCTGCAGTCCCCATTCCGTCCAGTATGCTGTTGGACATCATATAGGGGATGACCCTGTGCCCCATCTCCCTGAGCAGCCGGATATCACCGGCCACTACCCTGTCTTCACCTCCGGAGATCCTGTATCTGCAGTGTACCACAAGGATATTCAAAGGATCTCCTCCTTGTCTCTCTCCACGACTCTGCCTCCCGCCGTCTCGTAAACCTTATCGCAGCATTTTATTGTGGAGAGCCTGTGAGCTATGATTATAAGAGTCGCAGAGCCGCTCAGTGTCTCTATGGCATCCATCACGGCCCTTTCGGTATCATTATCAAGAGCCGACGTAGCCTCGTCCAGGACCAGCACCTCCGGCTTTCTGAGCAGGGCTCTTGCAATTCCCAGCCTCTGCTTCTGACCGCCGGACAGCTGCACTCCTCCGGGCCCCACCTCGCTCATAAGCCCCTTCGGAAGCCTCCTTACAAAATCCTCCGCCTGAGCCGCCCTCAGAGCTTCCCATACCTCCTCATCACTCACGCTGCCTGCCTCTGCTCCGAAGATGATATTTTCCTTTATCGTCCCATCAAGGATATATATGTCCTGGGGAATATAACCTATGATCCTGTGCCATTTTTCCGGTGAGCCGTGTATATCCGTATCATCAGCATAAATATGCCCCTCCACAGGCTCCAGCAGACCCATTATAAGATCAGCGAGAGTGGTCTTTCCCGCTCCCGTAGCCCCTATGAATCCTACGGTGCTGTTCCTCGCGATATCAAGAGAGACCCTGTCAAGTATCACAGCCCCGGGACGGGACGGATAATAAAAGCTCACATCCCGCAGATGTATGCCCTCTCTTAAGTGACATGCCTCCTCACTCTCCGCCGCACCTCCTCCTGAAGGCATATCCTTATGCTCCTTCATATCCTGCAGATCCCGGTACAGTGCCTCCACAGAGGCTTTATTATAGAGGATAACGCCCAGCTCCGCAGATATACGGTTAAAGGAGGGGAGCATCCTTACCGCCGCCACCGCAAATACAGATATAGTCGGGATAAAGCCCGCGATATCTCCTCCTGAATATATCCTTAATGAAATAAAGCCCAGCAGCCCGCATATCATTACAGTCTCCATCAGCGGTCTGGGAGCGATCTGCATCAGCATCTGGCTTCTCTGCGCATATACCCTCTCCCTGTAGGCCCTGTCGTATACATCGAGGAAATACCTCTCACTGTCCCTTGCCTTTATCTCCTTGATCCCTTCGAAGGCCTGCAGTATCCCCCGGTTCATTTTCGCTGTAGCCGTCCGGTTTTTCTGCCCCAGTGCCACCAGCTTTTTTCGGAATACACAAAATACCAGAAAAAGGAATACACCCATGAGACCAAGTATGAGGAGTGTCGTATATATATCCTGCACCATCAGAAAGCCGGTCAGAAATATACAGGTAAAGGCCTCTGTTATGAACTGGATGATGTTTATCATCACAATGAAAAAATTGTCCACATCATCCCTCACATTCCTGTGCAGCTCCGCGACGCCATGCCTTGTATGGAAGAGATACTCACGGCTCATATAATGATCCATCAGCCTGTATGAGATAATACGCTGATTATTGTAGACATATCTGTATTGAAGGGAATACATGAAAAGAATATAGGAATTTTTGATGATATATACCAGTATCATCATCCCGGCCAGCACCAGAATAAGCTCCCTCACCTCTGCGATCCCCAGGAGAGATGCCAGACGGGCATATCCCCCCCTTTCCATATTTGACGGATCGCTCACAAGAGTGACTAAAGGAAGGATGGCGGATACCCCCGCCATCTCCATGAAAGAACCGATCATTATCACAAACAGGAGTGCAAGCAGACCGGCCTTTTGTTTTCTGTCCAGAATATTAAGGATATAATGCAGATTTTTTATTATCCGGCTTTCATTCATGAAGCAGTGCGTATAAGCGCAGGAAGGATCACTCTACCGTAACGGATTTTGCGAGATTCCGAGGCTTATCTACATCAAGTCCCTTTGCAACGCTGATATAATACCCAAGGAGCTGAAGAGGGATGACGGCAAGAGATGCCGCGAAATGCTCCTCTATCCTGGGTACATATACCGCAAAATCAACCGTATCCTCTATTTCATAATGGCCATAGGTAGTAAGACCCATGAGATAGGCTCCCCTGGCCTTGCATTCCACCATATTGCTCACGGTCTTCTCATAAAGATCATTCTGCGTAAGCACTCCGATCACAAGGATACCGTCCTCGATAAGGCTTATGGTTCCATGCTTCAGCTCTCCGGCCGCATAGGCCTCTGAGTGGATATAGGAAATCTCCTTCATCTTGAGGCTTCCCTCGAGCGAAGCAGCATAATCCAGGCCTCTTCCCACAAAGAACACATCCCTGGCATTCGCATATTTGGCCGCAAACCACTGAAGCCTTTCCTTGTCATTGAGTATCTTCTGTATCTTTTCCGGGAGTGTCTTCATCTCGGAAATATACATTGCATATTTCTCATCATCTATGAGCCCCCTGACATGGCCGAAGTGGACCGCAAGCGCATAACTGACCACAAGCTGAGTGCTGTAGGCCTTGGTAGTGGCGACGGCTATCTCGGGACCTGCAAGGGTATATATCACATTATCCGCCTCCCTCGCTATGGAAGACCCGACCACATTCACTACGCCCAGAGTCTTCGCTCCAAGCGCCTTCGCCTCCCTGAGCGCAGCAAGTGAGTCCGCCGTTTCCCCGGATTGGGATATTATCATCACCAGATCATTGCTCTCAAGATGCGGCTTCCTGTATCTGAACTCGGAGGCTAGCTCAACCCTTACCGGTATGCCGGTAAGATCCTCGAATACATACTGGGCCGCCATCCCCACATGCCAGGCAGAACCGCAGGCTACTATGAATATATTCCGTATATCCTTGATATCCTCATCGGTTATGCCCGTCTCGCCAAGATCGATCATGCCGTTCTTTATCACAGAAGCCAGGGTGTCCTCCACAGCTCTCGGCTGCTCATGGATCTCCTTCATCATGAAATGCTCAAAGCCGCCCTTTTCCGCAGCCTCGGCATCCCACTCTATGGTAACCCTTTCCTTATTTATCTCATCCCCGTCAAGATTGTAAAAATGAACCTCTCCGGCTCTGAGGCAGGCCATTTCCTGATTGCCTATATAATATACATTTCTGGTATATTTAAGGATGGCGGGTACATCAGACGCCACATAGGCCGCATCCTCAGTCACTCCTATGACCATGGGTGAATCCTTCCTGGCAACCCATACCTCGTCCGGATGCTCCCTGAACATAAGAGCCAGAGCATATGATCCCCTTACACGCACCATGGTCTTTGCAATGGCATCTATCGGCCCTATCCCGTATTTATTGTAATAATAATCCACCAGCTTGACTGCCACCTCTGTATCCGTCTGGGAATAAAAGGCATAATCATGTCTCAGAAGCTTTTCCTTAAGCTCCTGATAATTCTCTATTATGCCGTTATGGACCCCTACTACATTGGTTTCCTCAGCCGGAGTGCCATGCTCTATCCTGTTTGCGGAAATATGAGGATGGGCATTTATCTCCGAGGGCTCGCCATGAGTAGCCCATCTTGTATGTCCGATACCCAGAGTCCCGTGCAGTGAAGCGCCGTCATTTGTCTTTTCGGCAAGGACCTTCAGCCTTCCCTTGGCCTTTACCACCCTTACTCTTCCATCGCTGTCCCGGACCGCCATCCCGGCAGAGTCATATCCCCTGTACTCCAGCTTTGCAAGTCCGTCAAGTATTATCGGTGCCGCCTGATCATGTCCTACATATCCTACTATCCCGCACATATCTTTTTCCTTTCCTGTAACCCAGATACCTTCCCGCGCACTGCGCGATAAATTCCGGTATCATATACCAATAACCGTTTTTCAAAAGATAGGAAATACATCCTCTGACCAGCTTTTTCCCCTCACCTACAGAAGATACGCCTCCGAAAACCTCCGGATGCTCCGCCTGTGACCGGCCCAGATCCACATTTCTACGGTACTGCTCGCAGGGTGTGTAATCATGGCTGTGATATACCCTGGCCCGGGAAGCATAATAGACTGCATATCCCGCTTCTATGGCATCATGGGCATAGATCATGTCCTCATTGAACACCGTATGCTCTATATGCCCTCCCAGCTTATCATATATATCCCTCCTGTAGCAGGCGCATACATCAGAACAGAAATAAGTCTTTATCCCGAGCCTTCCGGTATCTTCCTTTGTCTTTTTCATATCCCCTTCGGGGTAATTAAAGCTCCGGTTGTATCTCTCGATGGGGGAAGCCCCCTTTACCGGAAGCTGTCTGGCATAAGTGACCGCTATCTGCTCATCCGACTCAAAGGGTTCCAGAAGCCTTTCCATGAGCCTCCTGTCCGCAGGCAGGGCATCCATGGTCATATATATGAGAAAAGCGGCATCTGAATACACTGCCGCAGCCTTTCTCGTCCCACCATGGTCGAAATCATTCTTTGAGAGATGATGGATCTCTATATTGTCATACGAAGCAAGCCTTGCATCCCTGTCCATAAGCTCATCCAGATATTCCCTCTCGGTATTCATCAGGATTATCTTGTTCGGACGCACCGTCTGTTTCTCGAGCCTTTCTATTATATCACACAAAACCCTTTCAGGCTTATATGTGAGGATCACAACATCCGCCTGCTTCGTCACAGTCCGCTGGCTGTCCTGTCAGCCTGTATCTTTTCAGATATCGTCTGTACATTCGGAGTAGGAGTATAGGATGACTCCCCGAAGAGGAAGGTATGCATCTCCTCTACATTGGTCATGAGCGTATCCGGCACTACCATCGACTGCTTTCCGATCTTCCCTGTCACATTCTCGAAGGGGAAGCCTCTCGTCTCCGCTATGGTATAGCTGCCCACCTTCGAAGCATAGCCTGCAAACTCGGCAGCCGTGAAGCTGGTGGTTATCTGAGGGAGGACATCATCCATTATCTTATTCAGCTGCGCAAGCGATGCTCCCTTTGCCTTCTGGACGATCTGGGAGATCACCTCTCTCTGTCTCTCAGTACGCCTGAAATCAGATCCGGATGTGTATCTTATACGGCAGTATGCCGTTGCCTGAAGTCCGTTAAGCGTCTGGGGTCCCGGCTGAGTCACGGCAATGAAGTTTCTCGGATTCTTGATCTTGCCTTCATTGGGTCCTCCCAGATCCATTACAATACTGAACTGATAATCATTGATATAATCCACCTCTTCCGGAAGCACATTGATCTCCACTCCGCCGAGGTCATCTATTATATCCTCAAGCGCATCAAAATCCACTGTGATAAAATCATCCACATTCATATCAGTGTTCATGTTTATCATCCTGATAGCCTGCTCGGGACCACCCTTGGCATATGCTGCATTGGCCTTGGTGTAATTCGGATTTTCCATGCTGTCTATATTCAGATATGTATCTCTGTATATAGAACACATCTTTACCTCATTTGTTTTGGTATTTATGGAAGCGATTATGATGGTATCAGACCTCGTACCGCCTGCATCCACACCGAAAAGAGCCACATTCTTATAGCCCTTCATTCCCCATTCGTCGCTTCCGCCGCTGTCCTCATCCTCCACCTCGGCAAGAGCCTCTTTCAGCTCCTGATTGATAAAGATCTGGCTCTCTGTAAGAGTTGTCTTGTTTACCTTGCTCCATTTAAGGATGATAAATAAAGCAATGATAAGCACGATGAATATGACCAGCTCCACAGCAAAGAGAATGAAGCGTTTTTTCTTTTTGGGCTCACCGGCATGATCATTTCTTGCTGTATTCTTCCTGCTGTCTGGCTTCTTTCCTCCCGAAGCAGCTGCAGACTTTGCCGGTCTTTTCTTTTTTGCGCCGGCCTTCCCTGCAGGAGCAGTTTTCTTTACAGGCTTCCTGGCAGACTGTCTTGCAGGCTGTCTGACAGGCTTCGGGGGAGTTTTTTTCGAAGGCTTCATTCCGGATGAAGGCCTTTTCTGCCTTACGCTGCGCTCCTCCTCGTAGTATTCATCCTCGTCCTCGTATTCATCATCTTCGTAATACTCATCATCTTCGTCGTAGTATTCTTCATCCTCATCAAAATACTCTTCTTCATCTCCATACTCTTCTTCGTCTTCAAATTCTTCTTCATCTTCGTACTCTTCTTCGTCTTCGTATTCCTCTTCATCCTCATAGTACTCTTCCTCGTAGTACTCTTTTTCATCGAAGCCGCGTCTGCGGGCACTGTTTCCCTGGACCTTTCCCCTGCGGTCATTCTCCTCATCATCCTCAAATGCCACATAATTATCACGGTCATATTTTCCGAAGCCGTTATAGCCGTCATATTTTCTTTTATTTGTTTTATTTGAATGATCTCTGCCCGATCCGTCCCTGGTTGCCATTGCAGTGGTCTGTCTGCTCCTTCTGTATTTCTTTTGTATCCGACAAACAAACCGGATCGCTATATTCTCCGCAGCCCGGCTTTTTTGTTACAGAATTATTAAATCAACTCAGTATAGCTTAAATACTAGATATAGTCAAACTTTTTTATTTAAGCACAACAATTGGGAGCGGCCTGTTATGCCGTTCCCAATATACTCCCGAACCTTCAGCGGATGTACCGCTTATTCATCCATTTACTGCCTGCCCACTGCTCACACCTGCCCTCTGAGCTCCTGTACCTGCTTCCAGCCCACGATCAGATGGTTCTTTCCCTTCGCTCCTGATGCCGCTATCGCATCATCCCTGCTGGGATATCTTCCCAGCGTAGTTCCGTCTGTATCATCAATAACCTCCCATGGATTATCTTTATCCGATCCCTCTATATCACCGGCAAAAAAGACCAGTCCCCCGCTCACTCCGTCAAGCTGATCCTCATCAAGCCTGCTCATTTCTCTGGCATCTTCCTTTTTCATACCTCTACCTCCTTGAATTATGCTTATTTGTTTCCTTCATCTGTCCTTGTCTATATATTTATACGAGCAGATGACGCTCATGGCAGATCTTTTTACAGTCTCTGTCTTTCAACCAGCTCTGCGAAGAATCCATTCTTTTCTGTAAGCTCTTCATAGGTTCCGTCCTCGATTATCTTTCCTCCATCCAATACGAGTATCCTGTCACACTGACGGATGGTGGAAAGCCTGTGGGCTATTATGATCCTTGTACACTTCAGCGCATCCAAAGCCTCTGTGACCTGCTTCTGTGTCCTGTTGTCAAGAGCGGAGGTAGCCTCGTCAAACATGAGTATCCTGGGCTTTCCTGCTATGGCCCGCGCTATCATGAGTCTCTGCCTCTGTCCCCCCGAAATACCGCCGCTGCCCTCCGAGACCATGGTATGCATTCCCATGGGCATTTTCCTTATATCATCCGCTATCCCGGCATTCTCACAGGCCTCCCATGCCTCCTCCATGGTAAGACCCGGACATGAGATCGAAACATTCTCATATATGCTTCCTGCTATCAGACGTCCGTTCTGCATGACCACGCCGATACGGCGCCTCAGGGATTTCATATCAAGCTTCTTTATATCCCTTCCGTCATAATATATCGCGCCCTTTTCCGGCTTTTCAAAGCCCAGCAGGAGACGCAGGAGAGTGGATTTTCCGCAGCCCGTCCGTCCCACTATCGCCACATACTGTCCCGGACGGATCTTCAGGTTCATGTCATTCACGACAAGAGGCGAGCTCTCATTATATCTGAAGGAAACATGTGTCAGCTCTATGGATCCGCTCACATGATCCACCACGGCCTTATCCTCGGCTATTTCCGGCTCAGCCTCCATTATGGGCCGCGCCATCTCAAGTATCGCCTTGATCTGGGACACTGTGAGTGCTATGCCCGCAAGAGACTGGAAGGCTCCCATCACCATGCCGTAGGCCGTGTTGAAAGAGAAATAGTCCGCTGCAGTTATCCCGGAACCTATAGAAAGTCCGTAAAGGATGACAGTCCCTACAAGCCCTATAGCCGTTGGGATCGTAGCGGTCAGTCTGAGATACCAGGGCAGGTCATATTCCAGAGCCGCTGCCTCGGAATAAAGGTCAGCCCACTTGGAAAAAGCTCTTTTTTCGGATCCTGACAGCTTGATCTTCTGAAGTCCGGAGATGATCGCATATGACAGGCTGCTGACCTTGGCCTCCTTCTCCATCCTCTGTCTGGCTATACCAAGGGCCAGAAAGGACAGTATGACCGTAGTGCCGATGGTCACGAAAATGATGCCTATGGCAGGCCACATGAGCACGGGCGCAAAATGTCTGATCTGGGCCACATAGATAAGGGACATTATCGCCGTAAGTCCCGTCGAAAAGATGACATTCATGATATTCTGGCACAGGGAGCTCATATACTGGACCCTCTGCGCCAGCTCTCCTGTTCCGTAATCGCCGAAAAAGCTCGCAGGCATGGAAAGCACCCTCATCATTACCGCCGCCTCAACAGAAAACTGCGTCTTGGTCAGGATCCGGTTTAATATCATGGTCTTTACTATAGTAAACAACGTGACTGATATGGAAAAAGCCACAAAAAAGGAGCCCGCTGCAGCAAGAACTCTTAAATTGCCTCTGGTGAGCACCTTCGACAGCAGCAGATTCTGAAATCTGGGCAGGACTGTTCCCGTGATCGTGACCACGGCAGTAGCTATGACAAGCATTATCTGATCCCGCGCGGAGATAGTTCTGAAGATATACTGCATCATATCCTTCATGCTCATTGATTTCAGAGGCAGAGGCCTGTAGAAGCAGAGCGCCTCCTCTCTGAAGATATCCTGGCTGGAAGCATCCACTATCCTCTCTCTGTTTTCATGAGTATCAAAGAATATGTACTCCGAGCCGTATTTCTGAAGCAGAGCGACAAAGCTTCCGTCATCCTTCCTTACCCCTATCATGGGTCCGAAGGCATCCTTATACCATCCCTTTGTAAGCGAAACCCTCCTGTACATTATACCGTGGGGACGCAGCATATATTCGAGCTGATCCTCAGGATCGACGACCCTGTCAGGCACCTTGCCTGGCTTCAGATGATAAAACTTCAGCACGGATTCTATCGCATTTTTTGCAAGCATACTGTTATCAGTGTATGCCGTATATACTCCCTTGCCCATAACAGCCGAAGCCATATGCGCAAAAGACCCCTCGAACCAGGTCTTGTCATTCAGTTTTCTCTGCTGTATCTGCTCGTCAAACCAACCGCTCATCCCTGCAGCCATCTCCTCTGTAAAGCGCAGTTTTTCTGGATCTATTCACTCGTGATAAGCTGTGTATACAGCCCGCCCCTGGCAAAAAGCTCATCATGAGTGCCTCTCTCGACAACATCTCCGTGATCCATCACTATTATTTCATCACTATCCCGTATAGTGGACAGTCTGTGCGCGATAACTATACAGGTTATGCCTCTGTTCTTAATGGCGCTGACAACCTCATACTCTGTCTTGGCATCAAGCGCGGAGGTTGCCTCATCCAGGATGATCACTGTAGGATCCTGTGCCAGAACCCTGGCTATCTCAAGTCTCTGCCTCTGGCCTCCGGAGAAATCCTTTCCGCCCTCGCTTATCACATAATCATAACCGCCGTCCCTCTGGATGATATCGTCATGGATCTGGGCATCCCTGGCTGCCATTATCATCTCAAAGTCTTCGATGGACTTATCCCACATCTTTATATTATTGGAAATGGAATCCTCGTATAGGATTATATCCTGATCGACTACGGCAAGAGAGCCTGTAAATACACTCCGCTCGATATCCTGCATCCTTTTCCCGTCGAATAATATCTCTCCTTCCCAGGGCTGGTACAGGCCCGATATAAGCTTGGAAAGTGTGGACTTTCCGCAGCCGGACATGCCTACAAAGGCGACACAGCCCCCGGGCTTTATGGACATATTGAAATCCTTTATAAGAGGCGGCTCCAGCTTTGAATATCCGAAGGTCACGTGCTTCATCTCCACGCTGCCCTTTATTTTTGCATAATCCGCATCCTCCCTCAGCGGCTCGTCCTTGAAGGCGGGGTCCACCGGATACTTCATCACATCATCTATCCTCTCCATCTGGGTCCTCATTTCCTGGATGGACTGGCTGGAAGCGATGAGCTCGGTTGCAGGCGCCGTAAATCCCTGCAGATATCCCATGAAGGCCATTATCATACCTATGGTAAATCTTCCCTTCATCGCAAGATACACCCCTGCAATGAGTATAAGATCCGATGTGAGCATATTGATAAAGGAAGGAAGCATACCCAGAAACTGACTCAGCTCATAGAATTTCATCTGCTGGGTATTAACGCTGGCCTGATAGCCGGCCCATTTTTCAAAAAAGCCGTTCTCTGCTCCGGCAGCCTTCAGCGTCTCTATAAGCTCTATGCCGTTGGTTGTGGTTCCGGCCAGCTTGCCCTGATCCCTCATCTGCACCCTGGTTATATTCACCCTTTTCGAGGACACAAAAGAGGAAATGGCAAGATTGAGCGCTATCGATATGATCCCCGCCACGGTGAGCTTGACACTGTAGCTCATCATGACCACGAGATAAAAGATCATCATGACAGCCTTCAGCAAAAGAGGCGCAAAGGTATCCACCAGTGTGGATGCTATCACTTCATTGGTAGACTGTCTCTGCTGGATATCTCCGGCCATCCTCTGACTGAAAAACTCCATGGGCATGCGGAGCACCTTCCACATGTATGTGGAGTTTCCTATTATGGCCAGTTTTCCGTTTATCTTTAAGGAATATATCTCCTGAAGCGCAAGAACAACTATTTCAATGAATGAAAAAACGCTCAGGAAAATGAGAAAGCCTCTGGTCCATCCCGTATTGGTCCCTGACAGCAGTCTGTCGATAAAAACCCTCGAAAACCCGGGTGAGATGACCTCCATCAGAGAGGTCGTTACAGCAGTCAGTATGGCAAATGCCACCGCGGAAGCGGTTCCGCTCATCCTTTCCCTGACGAAAGAGAGCACACTCCGCTTTTTTCCGTCCCTGACAAAGTTCTCTGAGGGTTCAAACATAAGACAGATCCCTGTAAATGATCTGTCAAACTCCTCCATCGATACCTTGACTCTGCCGCGCGCAGGGTCATTTAATATGGCGCAGTCCCTGCCAAAGCCGTCAAGCACAACAAAATGGTTGAAATTCCAGTGGATGATACAGGGGAATTCCCCCTCTTCCCGGAGAAAATCAGGCTCCACCCTGTATCCGTCAGCATTCATCCCATAGCTTCTCGCAGCAGCAACTATATTTTTTGCCTTTGATCCGTCCCTTGATACACCGCAGTCCGACCTCATCTTCTCCAGCGGGATCCACTTTCTGTGATAGGCCATTATCATGCACAGGCAGGCAGCACCACACTCAAGTGCCTCCAGCTGCATGACAACAGGAACCTTTACCGTCTTATTTTTTGCCATTCTGATTATCTTCCCCCGTAATGAATGACATAGGGCGTATCTGTTCAACTATAATCTCTGAGGAATATGATCCGTTTGGTACATTCGCCTTTGCCGTTACGGCATACAGCATCTCATATCCGCTCAGGCCAAGATCCTCAAGAGTCCTGGCATCATAAACACCGGAAGCCTGCACAGGTACGGTGGATACAGATTCGATCTTTGCATTCTGACCGCCCACATACATCACATCCGATTTATCAACCTCTTTTGCCACGTCATGGTTTACATAACAAATCGCAAGACTGTCATCCACAAAAGCAACCGTTTCCGCCGCAGTATTAAGCCTGCCGAATACACCCCAGACAATGATCCCCAAAAGCATTACTATTATCGCGATAAGCACGACCCAGACGCTGGGACCGATGACCCTTATATAATCATTCAGCTGCTCCGGTGCGGATATGCTGTCCAGACTGCTTTTTCGGAAAAGTCCGCTGTTATTGCTTTCTTCCATTATCCCTGCAATTTTCCGATTATATTCGGAAGCTCCTTATCAACAACCTCATTATCCAGCTGGCATGTCCCTGCATTCCTGTGTCCGCCGCCGCCATAGGACAGGCATACCTTTCCTATATCGACATTTGAGTCCTTGTTTATTATGCTCTTGCCGATCATTACGGCAGTATTCTGCTTCTTGAAGCCCCAGGCCACATGAACCGATATCTGTATTTCCGGATACATTGCATATACCATAAACCGGTTGCCTGCGTATATCGTCTCCTCATTTCTAAGATCTATCACACCCACATTGCCATGTATCTTTGTGAGTCTTCCAAGCTGCTCCTTGAAGCTCTCATTCTGGCTGAAATAAAGATCTGTTCTCTCCTTCACATCGGGAAGCTCGAGTATCTCGTCAATGGGCTTTATCATGCATGCATCTATGAGCTCCATCATGAGATCGTAGTTTGATATCCTGAAATCATGGAAGCGTCCCAGTCCCGTGCGCGCGTCCATTATGAAATTCATCAGATTCCAGCCCTTGGGGTCCAGTATCTCCTCTCTTGTAAAATCAGCGCTGTCACCCTTATCGACTGCCATCATTATCTCATCCGACACTCTCTTGAAGGTATCCTTGCCTCCGTAGTAGTTATATACCACTCTTGCAGCTGATTTTGCCTCACCCTCTATGATCCACCTGTCCTTGACATCAAGACCGGCATTACGGGCAAGCTCGCTTTCGTGATGGTCAAATGCAAGCCCCACCCTGGGATCGAAGGGCAGATTTGTCGTGATATCATTTTCGCTAAGCTCGATCTTTCCATCCTGCACATCCTTCGGATGCACAAATTTGATATCATCGATCAGATCCAGTTCCTTCAACAGCATAGCGCAGACAAGTCCGTCAAAATCACTTCTGGTAACCAATCTTTTCATAATCATATCCTTTCCTTTTTTAATGTTTTCACATATATGCTCAGTATGCATTCTTGTTTATCAGTCCCCTGAATACAGTCATGAACATTATCCTTATATCAAAAAGAAGACTCCAGTTTTCTATATAATATATATCATATTTTATACGGTCTTTGATAGAGGTATCTCCTCTCAGGCCGTTCACCTGGGCCCAGCCCGTAAGCCCTGGTCTGACCTGGTGCTTTATCATGTATCTGGGTATCTCTTCTTTAAATTTCTCAACAAACTGGGGACGCTCCGGTCTCGGTCCCACTATGGACATATCTCCCTTTAATATATTAAAAAGCTGGGGAAGCTCGTCCATGCTCGTGCCTCTTAAGACCCTGCCGACACTTGTCACTCTGGGATCGTTCCGTACCGTCCAGTAATTCTTCTCCTCGCTTTCCTTCTGCATTTCCATCGTTCTGAATTTATACATCATGAAGGTCCTGTTATGGAGTCCGACCCTCTCCTGCTTATATATCACAGGCCCCTCCGATGACAGCCTCACGGCGATCACCGAAACCAGCATGATAGGGGAGAATAATATCATGAGTATCACTGATCCCACAATGTCTATGAGTCTCTTTATTATCCTGTTTTCCGTGAAGGCAAGCGGCACATTCCTGATATTGATCACAGGAAGCCCCTCCATGTCCTCCATGATCGGTCTTGAAGGGATGACCCTGTTATAGTCGGGAATAAACTGGGTATGCACTCCGCTCTTCTCACACTTCGCCACTATGCGCTCAAGCTTGCTGTATTCATCCAGAGGCAGGGTTATGGCGATCTCCACGATCTTATTCTCGGGAAGGATCACATCCAGATTTGCTATCCTGCCCAGAACCTTTACCCCTCTGAGCATGGTCCCTGCGGGAACCCTGTCATCCAGTATGCCGCAAACCTCATAGCCCCATTGTGGATTAAGCCTTATCCGCCGTATATATTCCTCTGCGGACTTGGAATATCCCACGAGCAGAAGGTATTTCTTATTATATCCCTTTTTTCTTATAAAGTGCAGTATGTATCTGATGATATTTCGCATCAGTGTCTCGAGCACTATATTTACGACCATGAATATCGCCAGCATGGACCTTGCGAAGTCATTCTGGTTTATGATATACAGCACGGATACAAAGATGATAAAGCCCGCCAGATTGGAATAGATGATATTGACAAGCTCTTTCCGCCTGCCCCCCAGTCTCTTTGATCTGTACAGTCCGAACTGATTATACAGGAAAATATAGGCAACGATCAGGAAGGGAAGCGCCTGCATATACATGGACATGGGCAGATGGGGTATGTTCGGATCATTGAGCACCGTATTGAACCTGATCTCATACGCAATAAAGTAAGACAGCCCCGTTACCGCGCCATCCAGCACTACATGCACTCTGTTGAGAAAGCTCTGGTTGTTTCTGATCATCCCGGTAATCTCCTGAAGAGATTCAGCCATAATTCAAGCTGGATCACAAAATAATTCTTCAGGTTCTTTGACGAATATGGGAACTTTCTTGCCTGCCTGCAGAGGATATATCCTCTTTTCAGTCCGGACAGATAAGCCCTGCCATGTCCTATCATAATAAAAAACAATGCCTTTATCATGAATCCCGCCAAAAGGAAGGGGAGGTTTATGATCACCTGGAGCGCCGGCATATTCTTCATTATCAAATACATATTGTTTCTGGCGGAGATCCTGATCTTGAAGTCATTATATCTGCTCCCGGTCACGCCGCTTCCCACATGGTAGACTCTTGCTTCCGGACAGTATATATTACTGTAACCCATGATCCGCGCCCTGTAGCCTATGTCCGTATCCTCCAGATAGGCAAAATGAAACTCATCGAACCATCCTATCTCATCCAGGATGCTCCGCCTGTATATGGCTGCTCCGCCGCAGGCAGCAAAAACCTTCGCCTCCCTGGTATATCCCGCGGAGCTCCTGCCCTTGCCCCTGGCATAGGCCCAGCCGAAGGCCGAATACAGATCCCCGGCCCCGTCAAGCTTATCCGGATCCTTCATCTGGATCATCTTCGAAGCCACGGAAAATATCCGGTCATCCCTTTTTATCGTTTCGACCAGCGCCTCCACAAACCCCTCCTCGGCTCTGGTATCGGAATTCAGAAGCAGCACAAAAGGGGATCCCGACATTCTGAGCCCTTCATTTACAGCCCTGGAAAAGCCGTAATTCTGGTCCAGTCTTTTGATCCTCACATCCTTGTATTCATTCTCCACTATATCAGCCGAGCCGTCCTTTGAGTCATTATCCACGACTATGATCTCAAAATCCCTGTAGCTCTGGATCTTCAGAGAATCTATACAATCCCTTATGAAGCTGCCCCCGTTATAATTGGGGATTATAATGCTTACTTCGCTCATTTATTTCTTTATGTAAACCATCTTGGGATCCATCACTATCCTGTAGCCCTTACCCCAGATCCGCCTGCTCATCTTGACCGAATCCGTACTCATGCAGCCTTTGAGCTTCGATCTTATCATCACACACTGGTTTGAGATTATGTCAACCTCCTGTCTGAGAGAGGCCATATGGAACTCCCCTGACATACGGTAATCCCGTCCAAGATAGAGCGGTGCGATATTCCCCTCCACATCTCTCCTGTAACCATTGGACAGGATACGGCCTCTGCGGTCTATCACCCTGCCGCCTATGGCTCCCACATCAGGATTGGCCTCCAGGAATTTTGCCATTTCCCTTTCATTATCCTTTCCCAGCGGCCTGATGCCGTTGCCGAGATGCATCTCATATAAAGAAGGATCCTTTACCTCACATCCGTACTCTACCCTGTAAAACCCCCTGTGCTCGGTCTCACAGACCTCAAATCCGCCGCCCTTCTTTTTCAGCAGATCCTCAATGGCCCTTTTCCCCGCGGTATGAGCATAGGACTTCTCTGCAGGATCTCCCGCCGTCGAACCGTCATGGATCCTCCAGTGATACAGAATCCGCCCTATATGAGCTATCTGCGATCTCTCAAGCCTGTCCACGCATCTTAAGATGAGATCATGATCCTGCGCCCCGTCATACTCACTCCTCAAGCCGCCGACCTCCTGCACAAGCTCTCTGTCCACTACCAGAAAATGGCATATGTAGTTATTGGAGAGCAGCAGCTCCCTGTCAAAATCCGGCTTTCTAAAGGGTCTCAGATACCTGTCTTTCCTGCTGTCATATTTATCCTCGTCAGTATATATAAGCCTTGCGCCCGTATTGATCTCCTCCACTATATGGAAAAGGGCATCCGGTTCTATGATATCATCCTGATCAAGAAAAGCTACATAATCTCCCCTGGCCTCCGACAGGGCAGCGTTTGTATTCTCGGATATTCCTCCGCCATTTCCCAAAAGCAGCTCATATCTCCCGTAGGTCTGCGCCTTGACGGATCTCAGCATCTCTCTGAAATACCTGTTCTCAGGCTTATAGGTGGGTACGATAACAGATATGAGCGGTTCATAAGGAAACCTCGTCCTTCTCTGCCTCTCCAGACGTCTCTCATCCAAAGTGCGGCTTTTCATCTGTCTGTCATATTCCCTGTCCGTCTTTCCGTCAGCCAGATGCTGCCTGACTGCATACCAGGCTCTTACAAGGCCGTTACGGCCTATATAATCAGTCAACCTCTTCGTATTCATATTTCGTGCGCGGTATATCCCTGTACTCTCCCCTTATGCTGGTGGGCATATCCATATAATCAAAAAGCAGCTTGAGTGTCTTTACCGACTGGGAGGCCATCTTCACATTGGAAACCTGGTCTGTCTCCTTCCATGAAACCGGATAAAACCTCATATTCAGATGATAATATGACACCGCAAGGAGCATCGTGCAGTTAAACATGAGATTATCCGGAAACTTAAGATAGAAACGGTCTCTCAGCATATTGACATCATACATGTTCAATCCGGATCCGAGGTCAAAGACCCTGGTCTTCATACCGGCCGCATACAAAAAATTATAGACAAGATTCCCCGCTGTTCTGAAAAGCGAATATCCCTCAAGCCGGGACTGCAGCATGAACCTCGCTCCGAGTACACAGTCATAGCCTTTGTAGATCTCCTTTTTCAGCACCGGCAGAAAATCATGGATATCCCCCTGATCGTCGCCGTGCAGGACAATGATATGATCGAAGCCTTCACGTACGGCATAATCAAATGCCACCTTATGAGAGCCTCCCAGACCGTAATTATCCTTATTTCTGAAGAGTCTTACCGGCACATAGGTATGGCTTCTCATGAATTCCCTGACCGCTTCCTCCGTGTCATCCGTGCTGCGGTTATTAACGACTATGACCTCGTCGATGTACTTCATCACGCCGCTGTCAAGGGAATCCAGAACACGTACTATCTGCTTTTCGCAGTTATAAGCCGGTATAAACAATAAGATTCGGGATTTATTCATTTCCTGCTTCCTCCTCTGTCCTTCCACAGTTTTATCTCGGGTTTGATATGATCCTGTTAAGCTTCACAAAATCTCCGACGGATCTGAGCCCTATGCCGGTGATCTTCCTCAGATCGATCGAATTAGTACCTCCCTGTCTCGGCCTGAAGGTTATCGGCAGATACTTCACCCTGTAGTGTCTCTTCGTAAATATTACCGAGATCAGTACATTCGTCAGGAAATAATCCTTCGGCACATATTTTATCTCCTTCTCAAGCACTGATCCCTTCATCAGCCTGAAGGGAGTATTTGCATCCTGGACATAGACATGAAACGTCAGCAGGATGAGCAGTCTGAGGATCCTGGAGGTCAGTATCCTGCCAAGGCCGTCCTCCCGCTCCTTCCTGTAGCCAACTATCATCTCGTATTTTTTTCTTTTATCCCAGAATCCCGGAAACTCACCCGGCTCGGTCTGTCCGTCGGAATCAGTCTGGAAAATATAATCCGCGCCCTCGCTGATCGCATATTTATAACCCGCGAGTACCGAGGGTCCGTGTCCCGAATTCTGCTTATGCCTTACATCCAGCAGGGGATATTCACTCTTAAGGCTTTCGAGCTTTGCCCCGGTCTCATCCTTTGAGCCGTCATCAATAATGACAAGCCTCGACCCTTCCTCTCCCAGCATTACATTCGGATACCATTTTCTGACGATATCCTCTATGTTTTCCTGCTCGTTATATGCAGGGATCACGATAAAAAGCTTATCCATTATCTCCTCCTCTTAATCTTATCTATACTTATGACAACAAAAGATATGACACAGGCGTAATAAAGCGCTCCGCTCACCGTAAGGCTTATCACATTCTCGTGAAATACCCTCAGCACAAAAAAGAATGCCAGCGTGGTGATCAGATAGATTATCTCCGCTGTCTTCATCCTTCCTGTGGCGAAGTATCCGAAGACTATGATCATGATAAAAAAATCATAGCTTCTGTGATACGTCATAACAAGAGACAACAACGCCGCAAGAGAAACAAAAAGCTCGTCATTGCCCTCCGGCATGATCAAAGCTGCAGTAAATATGAATATCATCACAGCGGCAGTGACCACAAGTCCAACAGGAGAGCCGTGCGTAAGGGCTCCTATATCTATACTGCCCTCTCCGGCAAGCGCTGACGCCACCTTCAGAGGCTTTATCAGCATATCGGCATAAGGCTCATGCAGCATATATGCTGCCGCCCCCGTAAGCAGGATATGCGGTATAAGGCTTATGATAAAAGCCTTCCATTTCCTTTTGTATATAAAATACAGCGCAAGCGGTGCGGTCACCGTGTATTTAAGGTAGCTCAGCGACAAAAGCAGTCCTGCAGGCAGAGCCCTGCAAAAGCTCTCTTCCCCGCTGTCATCCAGTGATACATACACCGCCAGCAGATAAAACGCAAAAGCAAAAAGAGTATGCTGTCCGACTCCGATCTGATTTCTCCACGGGGTCCCCGCAAGCATCAGCATCATGAAGACAGGATACAGCCTCTCATCAGTCCGGGCCATGAAGGTCTTTTTTAAGAGCCATATTATAACGGCAGTACAGATTATATTTGTCATCACCCAAAGCACACGGGCCGCTCCGTAGGGCAGGAGCGTATAAGGTGTGAGGATGTACAGCAGGGACGGAAACTGATTTGCTTCCATTCTCTGCGGAGTCCCGAGGCTGTCATAATAATCGTAAAAGCCCTTAAGATGCTCTATATCAGGCAGCCTCCCCGCATCAAAATCCATACTGAGGTCATAAGGATCATATCCGTTCACAAGAGCCGTGGCAGCATCATACTGAAAATCCTGGCTCCAGACCAGACCGTTTTTGATCCCCTCATATATTGATACGATACTGAGCAGTACCATAAGCAAGTACAGCACCGCCCAGAATCTCCTGTCTGATGTAGCCTTTTTTACAAATCCCTTCATCTGAGGAAGCAGGCCGGCCTATGCCATGGCGACCACTGCCTCCTTCAGAGCCTGAAGCTTCCTGTCCGAATCCTCAAGGCTTGTGCCCTTGACTCCCATATAGAACTTGATCTTGGGCTCAGTCCCCGAAGGCCTGACACAGCACCAGGAATCATTCTCAAGGTCAAAATAGAGCACATCCGAGTACGGAAGTCCGGTCACCTCAGGTCCCTTGTCATAATCGACAAATCTGTTTACCTTCAGGTCTCCGAAGTTCTTCGGCGGATTTGATCTGATATTCTGCATCATGGTCTTTATCTGCTCGGCTCCGTCTATACCCTTAAGAGTGATAGTATGTATACCCTCTCTGTAATATCCGTATTTCTCATATATGTTTATCATCTGATCCCAGAGGGTAAGTCCCTTCTTTTTATAGAAAGCAGCTGCTTCAGCAAGGCACATCACTGCGCAGACCGCATCCTTGTCTCTTGCATGGGTACCTGCAAGGCAGCCGTAGGACTCCTCCAGACCGAATACATATTCATTGGATCCGTCCTGCTCAAATCTCTTTATCTGATCGCCTATATACTTGAAGCCGGTGAGCACCTCTATAAGCTTCAGTCCATAGGCGGCCGCTATGGCATCCGCCAGATTCGTAGTCACTATCGTCTTTACGAGAGCGCCGTTTGAAGGAAGTGTTCCGAGGTTCTTCTCCTCGCTTATGCGGTATTCCCCTATGAGCATACCGGACATATTTCCGGTAAAGGGTATATATTCACCGGTCTTTGTATCCTTTGCATATATTCCGAGTCTGTCCGCATCCGGATCGGTCGCGAGGACTATATCCGCATCCTTTTCCTTCGCGAGCTTAAGCGCAAGCGTAAAGGCCTTCGGATCCTCCGGATTCGGATAATCCAGTGTTGTAAAGGCGGGATCGGGAAGCTCCTGCTCGGGTACAACAAATACATGCTTGAAGCCGAGCTCCTTCAATATCCTTCTCACAGGCACATTGCCGGTGCCGTGGAAGGGTGAATATACGATCCTGATATCATCCGCCATCTCCTCTATGATCTCGGGATGGATTATAAGCTTCTTAAGCTCCGCTATATATTTATCGTCTATCTCGCTGCCTATGACATTGTAAAGCCCCTTTGCCTTTGCCTCTTCAAGCTCCATGGTCCTGGCTTCAGTGATCTTTACCTTATTTACCTCATCTATGATCTCCTGATCTCTGGGCACTGATACCTGCGCGCCATCCTCCCAGTAAACCTTGTAGCCGTTGTATTCCGGAGGATTATGGCTTGCCGTCACCACCACTCCGGCGATGCATTTGAGCTCTCTGACCGCATATGAAAGCTCGGGCGTAGGTCTTAAGGCATCAAATACATAAGCCTTGATCCCGTTGGCTGCCATGCAGAGCGCTGTAACATCGGCAAACTCCGGTGACATGGATCTGCAGTCATAGGCTATCGCCACACCCTTGTCCTGTCCGTTGTTCTTAATGATATAATTTGCAAGTCCCTGGGAAGCCTTACGCACCGTATAGATATTCATCCGGTTTGTACCGGCACCTATTATCCCCCTCAGTCCGCCGGTGCCGAATTCCAGTTCCTTGTAAAAACGCTCTTCGATCTCCTTATCATTGCCTGCTATGCCCTTGAGCTCTTCCTTGGTCTTATCGTCAAAATAAGCATTCTCAAGCCATTCATTGTAACTTTCCTGATATCCCATAGATCAATACCTCCATAAAATAGATTACAATCTTTTATATTTTACCACATTTTCACAAAGAGTAGGTATTCATTTTCACAACAGGGTTTCGTCTGTTAGCACTCACTCGAGACGAGTGCTATTGACAACCTTCTTCATTCGTATTAAACTTTGTAAGGCAAACGGCAAAAGCGCCGGATCACGGCTGCTGAACATAAATTTTCAAAGGAGATGATACAATGGCAGAAAAAAAGGGTACGCTTTCTATATCAAGCGAAAATATTTTTCCCATCATAAAAAAATGGATGTACTCGGATCAGGACATCTTTATCCGTGAGCTTATATCAAACGGATGCGACGCCATCACCAAGCTGAAAAAGCTTGAGATGATGGGCGAATACTCCGCGCCGGCCTCAGAGACCGGAGGAAACGACAGCGACATGCTCAAGGGCCGCATCGATGTGGAATGCGACAACAAAGGCAAGACCCTCACCTTCATCGATAACGGTATAGGAATGACAGAGGAGGAGGTTGATAAGTACATCAACCAGATCGCTTTTTCCGGAGCAACTGATTTCATAGAAAAATACAAGGACAAATCCGACTCCGATCAGATCATAGGTCATTTCGGACTCGGCTTTTATTCCGCTTTCATGGTAGCGGACAAGGTGGAGATCGATTCCCTTTCTTATGCAAAGGATGCCTCCCCTGTCCACTGGGAATGCGAAGGCGCAGGAACCGATTATACGATGACCGCAGGCTCCTATGACAGGGTCGGGACCAGGATCACCCTGCATATCTCCGATGACTGCCTGAAATACTGCAATGAATATTCAGTACGCGAGGTTCTGGACAAATACTGCTCCTTCATGCCCCAGGAGATCTACCTTACCACAGTTGACAAGCCTGCTCCCGAGCCGAAAAAAGACAAGGACGGCAACGAGATCCCGCCTGAGCCGCCGAAGCCAATAAATGACACCATGCCTCTTTGGGCAAAGACTCCCAGCGACTGCACCGATGAGGAATACAAGGAATTCTACAGGAAGGTCTTCCATGACTACAGGGAGCCCCTATTCTGGATCCATCTCAATATGGACTATCCCTTCAACCTCAAGGGGATACTTTATTTCCCCAAGATCAATATCGAATACGAATCCGCTGAGGGTGTGATAAAGCTTTACAACAACCAGGTCTTCGTCGCTGACAATATAAAGGAGGTCATCCCGGAATTCCTGATGCTCCTGAAGGGAGTCATCGACTGTCCCGACCTGCCGCTCAATGTTTCCAGGAGCGCGCTCCAGAATGACGGCTTTGTGACAAAGATATCCGACTATATCACAAAGAAGGTTGCCGAGAAGCTTTCCGGGCTTTGCAAGACAGACAGGGAAAATTATGAGAAATACTGGGACGACATCTCTCCCTTCGTCAAATACGGCGTGCTGAAGAATGACAGATTCGCGGACAAGATAAACGACTATATCCTCTTCAAGGATATCTACGACAAGTACACAACCCTTCCCGAAGCTCTCGATGTTAAGCCCACCGACACGGGAGACGATGAAGACGGCTCAGATAAGGACGAGACCGAAAAGAAGGAAGAATCCGGAGAAGATAAGCCCGAGATCGTAGACGCTGACGGAAACGTCATATCCGGAGAGAATCCGGAAAAGCCCGGGGCTTCCTCTGAGGACGGGGCCGAAGAAGAAAAGAAGGAGAAGAAGGTATACTATGTGACGGACGAGACGCAGCAGAGCCAGTATATAAATATGTTCAAGTCGTCAAAGATGACTGCCCTCGTGCTTACCTACGCCATAGACCAGCCCTTCATCCAAAGGCTTGAGATGAAAAATCAGGGAATTAAATTCCTCCGTATCGATGCCGATGTTGAGGACGTTATGAGAGGCCGCATCTCAAAGAAGGAACGCGAGGAGTTCGAGGAAAAGTCAAAGGAGCTTGAAAAATCCCTCAGAAAGACTCTTAAACGTTCAAAGCTTTCCGTAAAGCTCGATAAGCTCAAAAACAAAAAGGTAGCCTCCATGCTCACTCTCTCCGAGGAGAAGCGCCGTATGGACGATATGATGAAGATGTATTCAATGGGAGAACCGCTTCCCGAAGCACATGATGCCGATGGGGAGACGCTTATCCTGAACGTTAACCATCCACTGGTCGAGCATATGATGTCCGATCCCGACAGTGATGCATCAAAGCTCATAGAACAGCAGCTTTACGATCTGGCACTGCTTTCAAACAAGCAGCTGTCGCCGGACGAGATGACAAAATTCATCCAGAGGTCCAATGATATCCTGTTAAAGACCCTGTAAACGCAAAGCCCCTTAATGTGGAGCAGAGCAGTAAAAAGCCCCGCCCGGAAGCGTCCGGCGCGGGGTTTTTCTTTTTTATATCCTCAATCCTCCATCTCATCCTCTTCCGGGATCACATTGGAAGCCTTGATCTTAAGTATCTTTTCCTTGATCTCTCTGGCGTTTTCCCTTATGTTCTTCCTTGCTCCCGGAGCCACGAGTATATTGGAGAGAAGCTTCAGTGACTTATCAAATTCCCTTGTCTTATAGTACATGGCTGCGATGATATAATTCACCGTGTACTGGTCCAGGCTGCCGCACATGGGAAATGTTTCATTCTGGGCGGCATATATAAATCCCTCCAGAGCCTTTTTCTGCAGCTCTCTTTCGGTATTCCTGTATTCCACATACTTGTCCACAGAGTCAAACCGGGTGTCGTCCAGGGCCTTCCTCTGCCCCCTGACAAGCCAGGACATCTGAAGGCATAGATAGGCCTTTTCCGAGGTCTTGGCCGTGATAGCCATTGCAGTCGCAAAAGCAAGCTCAAATCTCTCAAGCGCATCCTCGTAGGTATATATTGTTCTTTTGCCGTCCTCCGGATTCGCCAGAAAATTGCAGCTTATCTTTTCCCTGACTATCTTCTTCTGAGTCGCCGTGATATTCGAAAAATTCCTTACAAGAGCGGAATAGCCGCAGCACGGGCAGGAGACGACGGTATATTTTAAGGTGTCGACAGGCTCGTATCTGGGTCTGAGATCCAGATCATGCCCGACAACCCTCGACCTGTTGGCTTTTACGGCGAGAGACTTGAAGGCTGTGCTGCATACAGGGCACTCATACGATTTTGCAAGCAGATAGGTGGTCTCCTCGCTGAGCTTTTTCTTTTTTTCCTCCTCCGCCGCGAGCCTTGCGGCCTCGGCTTCTTCCTTAGCCGTCAGCCTGGCCTTCTCCTCGGCATTGTCCCTTGCCTTATTATCCTCATATATATCACCGTCGAGATCGATCCCGAAGTTTTTAAGACCTGAAAGTATTCCCATATCATCCTCCTCTGTTTGTCATTAATACATAATACACTATTTTCCGGATGCCGGTAACCTGAAGGAGGATTTCAATGAAACCACCCTGTTCATCACAAGCTCTCCATCCTTTGAATCCCTGGCATCTACGCAAAAGAATCCGTTTCTGACAAACTGGAAGGAATCATAAGCCTTTGCTCCCTTAAGCGCCGGCTCGGCGTAGCATTCCTTCAGGGTTACGAGCGAATCCGGATTGACATTCACATTTCCGTCCGCGTCGTATACCCCCTTCTCCTCATCGACTATATTCTCATACAGCCTGGCTGTAAATCTCACGGCACCCTCCGCCATTACCCAATGGATGGTTCCCTTTACCTTGCGGGGCATCTCCTTATCCGTCCCCTGCTTTGTCTCGGGATCATAGGTGCAGTGGACCACCGTGACCCGTCCCTCATCATCCTTCTCAAACCCGACGCACTTTACAAAATATGCATTCATCAGACGGACCTCGTTTCCCGGGAAAAGCCTGAAATACTTTTTCGGCGGCTCCTCCATGAAGTCCTCCCTCTCTATATACAGCTCCCTGCCAAAGGGGATCTCTCTCTCGCCAAGCTCCGGGTTGTCGGGATTATATATTCCCTTCACCAGCTCCGTCTCTCCCTCGGGATAATTGTCTATGATAAGCTTCACCGGATCCAGGACAGCCATTATCCGCCTGTCCTTCTTTTTAAGATCCTCCCTGATGCAGTACTCGAGCATCGGCATCTCGGCCGTGGAATTAGCCTTTGAAATACCGGAAAGCTCCACAAACATCTTAAGTGAATCAGGAGTATAGCCTCTCCTTCTTAAGCCCGCTATGGATACAAGCCTCGGATCGTCCCAGCCGTCCACTGTCCCGTCCTCCACAAGCTTTTTGATATATCTCTTGCCTGTCACCACATCCTTCAGATACAGCTTTGCGAATTCTATCTGTCTGGGAGGCTTTTCAAAGCCCACATTCTGCACCACCCAGTTGTAAAGAGGTCTGTGATCCTCAAATTCAAGAGTACATATGGAATGAGTGATCCCCTCAAAGGCATCCTCCAGAGGATGAGCGAAATCATACATCGGATAAATGCACCACTTATCGCCCGTATTCTGATGCGTAAGATGAGCAACCCTGTATATTATGGGATCCCTCATATTGATATTTCCCGAGGCCATATCTATCTTCGCTCTCAGGGTTTTTTCGCCGTCGGCAAACTCTCCGGCCTTCATTTTTTCAAAAAGCTCCAGATTTTCCTCCACGCTCCTGTCACGGTTCGGATCATTGCGTCCCGGCTCCTTAAGCGTCCCCCTGTACTCCTTCATCTCCTCCGCGCTGAGATCCGAAACATAGGCAAGCCCTTTCTTTATCAGAGTGACTGCAGAGTCGTACATCCTGTCAAAATAGTCTGAAGCAAAGAAAAGCCTGTCCTCATAGTCAGCTCCAAGCCAGCTCACATCCTCCTTTATCGATTCCACGAACTCACTTTTTTCCTTTGTGGGATTTGTATCATCGAATCTGAGATTGAACTTTCCCCCGTACTCCTGTGCAAGCCCGTAGTTCAGAAGAATGGACTTCGCATGGCCTATATGCAGATAACCATTGGGCTCCGGCGGAAATCTTGTATGTACAGTATCATAGACTCCCTCCTGCAGATCCTTTTCGATCTCGTTTTCAATAAAATTTTTTGACCTATCCTCAGACATTTGACATTACCAGCCTTTTTCATAGTTTTTTTCTTATCAGAAACCCCTGTCCTCACAGCATATCCGGGATATTCTCTCAGATTTTTTTAAGTTTCTGAACAGTTGCATATTGAATAATATCACGAAAGGTGATAGAATGCTAGAAGTTTGCTGTTGTAGCACAGTCGGTAGTGCGCCGCATTGGTAGTGCGGAGGTCTCCAGTTCGATTCTGGACAGCAGCAGAAAAGCCGGGTTTTCATCCCCGGCTTTTTATTTTCCCTCTAAATGTACTTCTTCAGCTTGCCCCTTATCCTCTGTATCGCATTATCCATAGCCTTTTCGTTTTTTCCGAGGACGTCTGCGATATCCGAATAGCTCATGCCCGTCACGTAAAGCTCAAGCACATTCCTTTCAAAGGGTGAGAGCTCCTGCTCTATAGCCCTTTCAAGCTCCTCGCTTTTTTCATTTGAAAGCACGATCTGCTCCGGCTCAGTAGTATCACTGGCTCTAAGCATATCCTGAACCTCCACGGTCCGTCCGCCCTCGTCATCATCCCTCTTTTCTTCATACAATGATACATAGGTATTCAGCGGGATGTGCTTCTTTCGTCCGGAGGCCTTGACAGCCGAATAAATATGGCGGGTGATGCAAAGCCTTGCAAAGGTGCCGAAGGAGGCGTCTCTACCCGGATCATACTCCTGTACGGCCTTGAAAAGTCCTATCATGCCCTCCTGGATCAGATCCTCATTCTCTCCTCCGATGAGATACATCGTGGAGGCTATGGATCTTACGACATTCTTGTAGCGCTCGAAGAGCTCATCTATCCCTGATGCCTCTCCCTCGCGTACTGTCTCTATTATCTCCTCGTCGCTGTAGCTGCTCAATTATTCCTCTGCCTTACGATCTCAAACGCCAGGACCCCGCATGCAACAGAGGCATTCAGCGAATCTATATTTCCCTTTGTGGGGATACGGACGATATGGTCACATTTGTCCTTTACAAGCCTGGACAGACCCTTTCCCTCTGCCCCTACCACTATACCCACGGGACCCTTCAGATCACATTCATACATCACCTTCCCGTCCATGTCGGCTCCGGCAAACCATATCCCCTTCTGCTTCAGCTCATCTATGGTACGGGACAGGTTTGTAACCTTTGCCACCGGAACATAGTTCAGCGCTCCCGCTGAAGTCTTCGCTACCGCAGCCGTGAGCCCCACTGCTCTGTCCTTGGGGATGATCACTCCGTGTGCCCCGGCAAGATCCGCTGTTCTGATCATGGCTCCCAGATTATGAGGATCCTCTATACCGTCCAGAACAAAAATAAAAGGCTCCTCTCCTGCCTTTTCCGCCTTCATCAATATGTCCTCCACAGAAGCGTAGGCATAGGCTGCCGCCCTTGCGATCACTCCCTGATGATGCCCGGAAGGACTCATCTCATCAAGTCTCCTGCGATCTGTAAAATCGACCCTCACTCCGGCCTTTTTTGCCTCACGCCTCACAGTATCCAGCTTTCCGTCATGAGCCCCGTCAAGTATATAAACCCTGTCTATGGTCCTTCCCGACCTGAAAGCCTCTATCACCTCATTCCTGCCCTCTATGAGCATAGGATCATATCCGCTGTCTCTATTCTCCATAATAAATATCCAGTCCTGCCTTTATCAGCTCGTCTATGCGATCAAATCTCTCCGTCAGATACAGATAGCCGAAAAGAGCCTCCAGCCCCGTGGCCTTATGATAATCGATCCCGGTGGCGTTTTTTGCCTGATGCGATACATGTGCATTACATCCCCTGCGCATGATATCATGCTCATCCTCATGAAGCACATCACCCTTGTCAAACCTGTCATAGACCCTTGCCTGACAGGTCGCGCTCACTATCCTCGATGCCTCTCTGTGAAGCTTTCTGGCCTGCGTATTGCCCCTTTTAACCAGTATGGCCCTCATATACAGACCATAAACCCCGTCCCCCAGGAACGCAAAGGTGAGAGGCGAATAAGTCCTTATATCCTGCTCCACTTGACACCCTCTCTGGTATCCTTCAGCCTGATCCCCCTTGAAAGCAGCTCATCCCTGATCTCATCGGCCCTGGCAAAATTTTTCTCCTTCCGGGCTGTCTGCCGCTCAGCGATCAGTCTCTCGATCTCCTCATCAAGGACCTCCTCCTTCGTCTCAAGCTTAAGCCCCATTACATTCCCGAGCTGCTCTATCACGGACCTGACAGCAGCTGCATATGCTCTGGTGGCTCCCTTCGAGGTGGTCGTATTTGCAAATTTCACAAGATCGAAAATGACAGAGATCCCGTCCGCGGTATTGAGATCATTATCCATAACCTCATTAAACCTGTCCCGCTCGCTGAGGACCTTCTCATATTCTGCAAGCTCCTTCTCTGTCATATCGCCTTCTATACCGTTCTTTTCAAGATCCGAAAGGTTCAAAACCCCGTTCTTTATACGGTCGAGTCCGGCCTTTGCTGATTCCATGAGCTGATCCGAGAAATTAAGCGGCGATCTGTACTGGGCCGAGAGCATGAAAAATCTCAGCACCTGCAGATCATATTTTGCGGCAATATCCCTTACCGTAAAGAAATTGCCGAGGGATTTGCTCATCTTCTGGTTATCTATATTCAGGAAACCGTTATGCATCCAGTAGTGCGCAAAAGGAACCCCGTTTGCGGCTTCGGACTGCGCTATCTCGTTTTCGTGATGGGGAAAGATCAGATCCTCCCCTCCCGCATGTATGTCTATGGTATCTCCCAGATATCTCTTTGACATGCACGAGCACTCAATATGCCAGCCCGGCCTTCCCTCGCACCAGGGAGACTCCCAGAAGGGCTCGCCCTCCTTCTTCGGCTTCCAGAGAACAAAATCAAAATCATCCTCCTTCCCCTCAGCGCCCGACACCTTAAGCGCATGTCCCTCTGAGCGGTGTCCCGATTCAAGATCGTCGATATTTTTTCCGGAAAGCTTCCCGTATCCCGCAAATTTCCTCGTCCGGTAATAAACTGTACCGTCCTCAACCCTGTAAGCATACCCCTTCTTCTCCAGAGTGCTTATCATATCTATCATTGCCGGTATTTCTCTGGTAGCCTGCGGATGCACAGTGGCAGGGAGCACATTTAACCCTTCCATATCCTTCCTGCATTCCGCGATGTATCTCTCCGATATTTCGGACGCTTCAACCCCCTCTTCCCTGGCAGCATTGATTATCTTATCGTCCACGTCCGTGAAGTTGGAAACATAGTTCACCTCATAGCCCCTGTACGTCATATACCTTCTGAAGGTATCAAAAACTATCATGGGCCTCGCGTTTCCTATATGTATGAGGTTATACACAGTGGGGCCGCATACATACATTGTGATCTTCCCCTCATTTATCGGAACAAATTCTTCAAGCCTTTTTGAAAGCGTATTGTAGATTTTCATTCTCCTCTTAAATCCCTTCCCCGTTCATTCCTTCAGTCTGTTTTCTGTCCATCTCTATCCTGCTGCGCTCGGTCCTGCCTGAAGCGTCGTTTTTCAGGAATCTGAGCTCCTCCTCAAGCCTTAATATATGGTTCGTAAGCTCTGAATTTGCCTCTTTGAGATTATCCAGATCCTCTCTTACGGGATCCGGAAGATCAGTCTGATCTATATTCTCGGACGGTATCTCCTTATCATACCGCTTGACGACACGCCCCGGAACTCCCACGACCGTACAATTGTCCGGAACAGATTCCAGCACCACCGAGCCTGCCCCTATCTTGACATTATTTCCTATCGTAAACGACCCCAGGACCTTTGCTCCGGCGCTTATCATCACGTTATTGCCTATAGTCGGATGCCTCTTGCCCTTTTCCTTTCCGGTGCCACCCAACGTAACGCCCTGATACAGCAGTACATTGTCTCCTATCTCCGCAGTCTCTCCGATTATAACGCCGGTACCGTGGTCTATGAAGAAATTTTTGCCTATCTTCGCCCCGGGATGAATCTCAATCCCTGTCTTTCTTACAGCCTTCTGGGAAATATATCTTGCCCTGAAATAATGTCCCTTAAGATAATGCTCATGGGCTTTTCTGTAGTAATAGACAGCCCAGAAGCTCGGATAAAGAAATACCTCCCAGTCACTGTGTATGGCAGGATCGTGCTCTCTTGTGACCTTTATCTGTTCTTTTATATACTTCCACGTAATCATACCCATTAGATTACCACAATGTAGAGCTTCTTGCACGTAAAACCGTATCCGCCCGTATCACAGGGGGTTTTAAAAGCTTCCGTCTCCTGCTGTAAAACCTTTTGACCCTGACCTGACTATAGTGTAAAGTAGGATTTACAGACTGCGGAACAGCTCTCTGGTTTCGTTCACGTATGCAGCAAGAGAAGGGGGTATGAAATGACAAAAGATGAGATCATCGCAAGACTTAAGGACGGCAACAGGAAATACCTTACAGCAAAAGCCAACGACGGAGATGTTTCAGAGGCGATACGTGTTGATACCGCCGACAACGGACAGCATCCCTACGCTGTCGTGGTAGCCTGCTCCGATTCCAGGGTTGTACCCGAGGATATATTCATGACCGGCATCGGTGAGCTTTTTGTTATCCGTGTAGCCGGAAATGTTATCACGGATACCCAGCTCGGCTCCGTAGAATACGCGTGCGGACATCTCGGCTGCCCTGTTGTGATCGTGCTCGGTCATACCAACTGCGGCGCAGTCGGAGCCGCTTTGGAGGGTGATGGTGAGGATCATGTAAAGTCCCTTACGGATTACATTCATATTGCCATCGGCGACGAAAAGGATTATGAGAAAGCCTGCTGTCTCAATGCGGAGGCCGGGGCAAAGATAATAAAGGAGGCCCTGGGAACCGGCGACGACGCTCCCCTTGCAGTGGCCGCCATGTACGATATCAAAACCGGCGAGGTAAAGTGGCTCTGAGGGTTTCCGTTCAATGAACCCGTAACAGCTGAGACTGATCTCCCGATCAACGTAAAAAAGTGCAGGATCGCAATGACCCTGCACTTTTTATTGTAATACCGTGTAATACCGCGTTGTCCTGCCAGATCTTTTACTCCGCTTTCGCCGCGGCCTCCTTCTGTGTAGCCTCGATATATTCATTCAAATACCTGACTATATCATCACCGTCAAGACCATGCACCATAGCCGCATCAGCGACCGACTCCGCCTGCGATGCAGGACAGCCTATACATCCCATGCCGCACTCCATCAGCGCGTACATGGACTGGGGATAAGCCCTTAAAATATCCCCGACAAGCATATCCTTTGTTATCTCTACCTTTGTATTTTCCGTATCTGACATGATCTTACCTCTTTCACTCAGGCCTTCTTTTGCCCAGCCTGCTTCTTAAACGCATTTGCCGCCTCTATGACAAGGATCACAGCCAGAACTATCATCGCAACCGCGAAGATAAGCTGGAACCATACGCCGAATACAGCACGTCCGACCGAAGTCCCGTCCGCAACTGCCTTTCCGACGGAAACACCGCCTGTGATATCCTTAAGCTGAGCTATAACCTTCTGGCAAAGGCTGGTAAGAGTAGCCACCAGCATGAATGCCATCGGGAAATAGAACATCTTATTATTCTTTCCGACCTCCCCGAGCCAGCAGCATACAGCAAGAAGAGCCACACCTGCAAGGAGCTGGTTAGCAGCTCCAAACAGAGCCCAGATCTCATTAAGACTGTATCCGCCGAATACGCAGCCTATCACGACCATGAGCAGGGTTCCTGTAAGGGGATGAGCAAGAAAACTGCGGATACCGCTGGCATCCTTATATGAAGCCTCGCCCTCCTTCAGGAAAAGCTCTGAGAACATGAACCTTGAAAGCCTTGTAGCAGAATCAAGCGATGTCAGGGCAAAGACAGAAACCGCCAGCGTAAGCAGAGCTGCTATGATATTGTACTGTGTTGATCCCTCAGGACCGAACATTGTAGCAATACCTGCTCCGAATGCCGCCGATGGAGATCCGAAATCACCATTTACATATTTGCTGAATACCATACCTACCGCGATCATGGAAATGACACCGAGAGCCGACTCTATAAGCATGGAACCATATCCGATAGGCTTTGCATGAGCCTCGCTCGATATCTGCTTTGATGAGGTTCCAGTAGATATAAGTGAATGGAATCCCGAGCAGGCGCCGCAGGCAACTGTAATGAAAAGAGCCGGGAATAAATATCCAAGCTTCTCATTCTTGAAACCTGTGAATGCCTGGAGCTGGAAGGTAGCCGTCCCTGCAAAAGCAGAAAACAGTATTCCGAAAACCGCTATCGCCATCATGGCATAAAGCAGGAATGATGACAGATAGTCACGGGGCTGCAGCATTATCCATACCGGGATCAGCGATGCTATCGCAATATAAGCTCCGATAAATACGATCCATGCAGTCCTTCCCATTGCAAAACCGAAATTAAGTCCGAATACGGTAATAAGTATTATACCTATGATACCGATACAGGTAGCGGGTCCCGTCTTCATACCGCCCCTGTTTGTAAGCATGCCGTAGACAATTGCAAGAAGAATAAAGAGAACCGAGATCATAGCCGTCGTCTGATTGTTTGTAGGATTGCCAACCAGACCAAACTGCCCCGCATCAGGCGCAGTAAAGAATGTACCCGCAACTACATTAACGAATGAAGCAACGACCAGCACGAGCACAAGAAGCGCGAATACCGTAAAAAGCTTCTTTGCCCTTTCTCCCATAGAATCTCTTATGATCTCACCAACAGACTTACCGTCATGTCTGATGGAGGCAAAGAGTGATCCGAAATCCTGAAGTCCGCCGAAGAAGATGCCTCCTATTACGCACCACAGAAATACGGGAACCCAGCCGAAGACCGCCGCCTGGATAGGACCGTTGATAGGACCTGCGCCTGCGATCGATGAGAAGTGATGTCCCATAAGAACAGCGGGATGAGCAGGGACATAATCCACTCCGTCACCCCTTGTTTTGGCAGGGGTTGGTCTTGAAGGATCGATCCCCCATTGCTTTGCAAGCCAGCTGCCATAAGCCACATAGCCTATGACAAGGCATACGATAGCAGCAAGAATAATGAGTAACGCTGTCATGATAACTCTCCTTTTCAAAAAAAAATATTATTACGTAGACTCTGTAATGAACCGCAGAATCTACATTTTTGCAAAGAGTGCCTTCAGCATGTCGCCTTGACGGTTAGAGACTACATTACCCAAAGAACACTCATAAGCAATCACCCTGAGCTCGCTCCATCCCCACAGCATAAAACGGTAGCTCTTATAACGGCGTGTCTTTCTGATCCTTTTCTTTGTACCGGCATCAATGATGTCAGCTATTATTATCAGGATCCCGTCTGAATTCCTGTGGTCAGGCTTTGGATCCGCCCTTTTGAGCGTCTCCTCCCACACCTTGTCCACCAGGCCTTCATAGGCTGCCGCATCCAGCGAGCAGGCTTCGGCAAAAAAAACATATTCACAAGAGTCCATCTCTGTTATCTTTGCCGATTTTATCAGAAAATACTCCTCACTGTGCGATCTGAATGCCGCTTCGGCCGCAAATGGTTCCAGCGGCGTACTGCGGTTTATATCATAATAATCCTCATATGAAGCAATGATCTTTTGAAGTACTTCCTGTCTGTCTATAATCTTACACCTTTCAAAGTAAAACGGTGGAATATCCCGAAAACCCTCTCTCTCCCGAGAAATATCTCATCATCCATTTCCAGGATATAATTCGGGTATAAAACCCTCCCAACCCCGGTAGTTATCGCATGGTAGCCCTTAGACTCCGTCAGATAATCAGCTGTTTTATCATCGACTATCCTCTGATAGAGCTCAGTCACTTCAAGATCGGAATGCCCGCTGGCTCCGACCTCTATCACCATATTCATCCTGCCTCTGCTCTTCATATATTCCAGCAGCTCAGGCTCGTATACTACCTTAAAATCCTTCATTTCGTTCCAATCAGAGAATTATACACCCTGTACCTGAAATAGTACAAATCCGGGAGCTTAGGAACTGTTCAGAAATAACTTTACAGTTCCTTACTTTACGGTGAGGAGATCCGCAACCTCTTTTCTCTTGGGCGCCTGAGGCTCCTCTGCCGGATATCCCACAGGAATAAGCGCCGATACCTTCTGCCCCTCGGGTACACCTGCAGCCTCGATGACCTTCGCCTCATCATATATTCCGAGGATCACAGAACCAAGTCCCTTTGCATAGGCCGCCAGACTGAAAGCCTCAGAAGCTATGCCGGCATCAAACGACTGCCAGTGCTCACCCTTCGAGGTTGATTCGGAACCGTCCCTCTCATATCCCGCTCTCTTGTCCACAGTAAGGAGCAGTACAAGCGCCGGAGCGTTGTTTATGGATTTGGTATTCCACTCAAAATCCATGACGCATTCATTTGCTATCTTATCCTTTATCTCCTTATCCAGGATAAGCATATACCTTACCGACTGGCTGTTTTTCCATGAAGGTGCAAAACGCGCTGTCTCCACGATCTCCTCTATCAGCTCCCTGGTCACCTCCTGATCCGTAAACTTTCTTATGCTTCTTCTTCCTTTTATGCCCTCAATAAGTTCCATATGACACCCCTTTCATGTATAAAAAATAATTTCTGCCATACTGCCTGTTTACGAAGCAGTATGACAGTATTTTACCACCTGACGTCCGATTTAGGAATTTCCATATTTTCTTTTATGCACACATAACCCCGAGCTGCAGTTTTGGCATTGAAGATATGCATTTGTATTCTCGGAGAATCTCTCCGGATGCCTCCACACCGTGATCTCCCATCTTGCAAGCAGGATCACGGACATTATGAGCAGCGACCAGGTATATATCCCCGGTGTAAAAAACAGGGGAGTAAACATCATCGCAAAGTCCCAGTTAAAGATCCTGCAGGTTCCGCAGCACTTATTCTTCAGGAACCAGGACTGGAAGGGACAGAAAAAAAGGATGCAGATCACGTCGCAGACCGAATATGCAAGGCTGAGCAGGAGCATGATCCCCTGATCCGGAAGCACTGTCATGTACAGGGCGCCTATGACTGCATTCATCACCACCCACAGCAGTGCCACTATCACAGTCGCATTATTGTCCTGTATCTTTACCTCATCCCTTCCGGTCGGGACGTAATTTCTCTTAAACTCCTTCTGACAGCCATGGCTTTCAAGCTTCGACGGAAAGAATCTCAATATCATCTCGATCATGAAAACAACCCAGATGAAAACAAGGATCAGGTTTTCGCTCCCGCCTTCAAAATCGGTGATCGAGATGACATGTCCCCTGCTCCGCTCACGGATATACCAGACCAGCCCTGCCGCAAATAACAGACTTCTGTAGGCCAGCTTATAATAATGAAAGACCAGTACCGATGTAAATGAATGCTTCTTCAAAATCATATCCATACCATTATCGGACTTTTTTCTCTGCAAAGCAATCATGTCCTTCATCTTTACAACCGTCACATCCATCTCTTCCATATCGAGCTTCACAGTGATATGATTCTTCGCCCGGAGAGTTTGGACAAAAGACACACCGACTCGACGTCGTTTTCTTTGGGCAACAAAAATCAACGGATATGTTTTGCATTTACATATTTAGTTGCCCGGGCCGA
>CAMUZQ010000017.1 GCA_947165275.1 uncultured Lachnospiraceae bacterium
TATCAGGTGAGCAGGCAAGCATTTGGTCCAGTTATTTAAGATACGTTATACTAGGTTGCGAAGAGCAATGATATTGTGATAGCATCACAGATGCAGCTGCCTGCACGGCAGGAAGCAAAAATGAGGTACAGGCTTTCGGGACGTGTTTCCAGAGGAGAAATATTATGGAACTTAATAAAGAATTATCGGATAAATATGAGCTGCTGAAAACCACCCTTGTTTCTTACGGGAGAGTTGCAGTAGCTTTTTCGGGAGGGGTTGATTCGACCTTCCTGCTGCATGCAGCGCATGAAGCGCTGGGGGATGGGACTGTGGCATTGACAGCAGCATCTTTGTCCTTTCCCGAAAGGGAGCTTAATGAAGCAAAAAGCTTTTGCGAGGATAAAGGCATCAGACAGATAATTGTGCGATCCGATGAGCTTTCCATAAAAGGCTACAGAGAAAATCCGGAAAACAGGTGCTATCTTTGCAAAAGGCAGCTTTTTTCAAGATTCCTTGAGACCGCTGAAAAGGAAAGAATGGATGTGGTAGCAGAGGGGTCTAATCTGGACGACAACGGAGATTACAGACCCGGTCTTACGGCAGTTGCAGAGCTTGGGATCAAAAGCCCTTTAAGAGAGGCCGGATTTACCAAAGAAGAAATACGCATCTTATCAAAGCGTTTCGGTCTGGATACCTGGGATAAACCGTCCTTTGCATGTCTTGCAAGCCGTTTCCCCTACGGAGAGATCATAAATGAAAAAAAGCTTGCCATGGTGGACAAGGCGGAGCAGTATCTGCTGGAGCTTGGATTCAGGCAGCTGAGAGTCCGTATACATGGTGACAATATGGCAAGGATCGAGCTTATGCCTGAGGATATGGACAGATTCATGTCGGGAGATATAAGAAACAGGGTATATGAAGGATTCCGGGAGATCGGCTTCATCTATGTGGCTCTGGATCTGAAGGGATACAGGAGCGGCAGCATGAATGAAACTCTTATGGAGGAGAGGTGATGATGCCGGAGGAAGAGAGGATGAATTCCGGTGGAGCAGCTAAGGCGGCTGTAAGGCGGGAGGCAGAGCGGAGCATCATCAGGCAGTACAGGAAGGAGCTCTGGTCGAAGTTTACAAAGGCCGTAAATCAGTATGAGCTTATAAAAAGCGGAGACAGGATAGCGGTATGTGTATCCGGAGGGAAGGATTCCTTCCTTATGGCGAAGCTTTTTGAAGAGCTCTACAAGCATGGCGAGAGGAATTTCGAGCCTGTCTACCTGACCATGGATCCCGGCTATAATGCGAAAAACCGGCAGAAGATCCTGGATAATGCAGAGCTTCTGGGGATCGAGCTTAATCATTTCAGCTCATCGATATTTGAGATAGCAGCTGAGGATGATAATTCACCCTGCTACCTCTGCGCCAGGATGAGACGGGGAGCCTTATATGCCAATGCAAAGAAGCTCGGGTGCAATAAGATCGCCCTCGGACATCATTATGATGATGTGATAGAAACCATACTCATGGGGATGCTGTACGGAGGACAGATACAGACCATGATGCCGAAGCTGCATTCGGTCAATTTTGAAGGGATGGAGCTTATAAGACCGCTTTATCTTATCAGGGAGGAGAGCATCAGGAAATGGGCAGGACATAACGGGCTTTCTTTCATACAGTGCGCCTGCGCCCTTACGGAGAGGCCCGGGGTTTACGAGGGGACTGATCACAGCGGAAAGAGAGCGGAGATCAAGGCCCTGATCAAAAAGCTCCATGAGATAAATCCTTATACTGAGGCCAATATATTCAAGAGCGTGGAAAATGTGAATCTCGCGACGATAATAGCCTATAAGGAGGAGGGCGTGATCCATCATTTTCTGGATACATACGACAGTTGATAAACCGGGATGTCCGCATGCTGACAGGCAGGCGCGGAGATCCCTGTCAGGACAGGAACGGACGTTTACAGTATCAGTGCCTGCTGCGGAGCAGTGTGGCATAAAGGATTCACCATATATGATCAGGAGGTAACATTATGATCAAAGAGGCAATCGTAAAAATCGTAAACAAGGAGGATCTCAGCTATGACGAGGCATATGCTGTCATGAATGAGATCATGAGCGGAGAGACCTCTCCCACGCAGAATGCGGCTTTTCTCGCAGCGCTTTCCACAAAGAGCGCAAGGGCGGAGACGACGGATGAGATCGCAGGATGCGCAGCCGCCATGAGGGATCATGCGACAAGGGTTGATACAGGTATGGAGCTTTTGGAGATCGTGGGCACCGGCGGCGACAATGCAGGCAGCTTTAATATTTCCACCACTACGGCTATAATCGCTGCCGCAGGAGGCATAAAGGTGGCAAAGCACGGAAACAGGGCAGCGTCTTCGCTCTGCGGTACTGCCGATTGCCTGGAGGCTCTGGGAGTTAATATAAACCAGAGTCCTGAAAGGTGCATCGAGCTGCTTAATGAGGCGGGAATGTGCTTCTTTTTCGCACAGAAATATCATACATCCATGAAGTATGTGGGGGCCATAAGGAAGGAGCTTGGCTTCCGCACGGTGTTTAATATACTTGGGCCGCTTACGAACCCCGGATCGCCTTCGATGCAGCTTCTGGGAGTATACGACGGCTATCTTGTGGAGCCTCTGGCTCAGGTTCTGGTGAGCCTCGGGGTGAAAAGGGGAATGGTGGTATACGGTCAGGATAAGCTGGATGAGATATCCTTAAGCTCACCTACCACCATCTGCGAGATAAAGGACGGATGGTTCAGAAGCTTTACCGTAAAACCGGAGGATTTCGGCTTTGAGCGCTGCAAAAAGGAAGACCTTAAGGGAGGCACCCCGGAGGAGAATGCTAAAATAACAAGAGATATACTTAACGGGGCGAAGGGACATAAGAGAAACGCAGTTCTTATGAATGCCGGGGCAGCCCTCTATATAGGAGGCAGGGCTGAGGATTACAGAGCAGGGATCTCTCTCGCGGAGGAGATCATTGATTCAGGAAGGGCCATTAAGACCCTGGATAAGCTCATAGAGGTCAGCAACAGGCCGGAGGGTGACAGTGACCATACTTGATGAGATAGCGGCATATACAAAGGAGCGCATAGCCGGGGCAAAGAAGCTCAGACCTTATGAGACCGTAAGGGATGAGGCCTGTGCGCTTCCAAAGGGAGATTTTGCTTTTGAAAAGGCCTTGAAGGGGGAGGATATCTCATTTATCTGTGAATGCAAAAAGGCGTCTCCCTCGAAGGGCCTCATAGCGCCTGAATTTAACTGTCTTGAGACCGCAAGAGAATATGAGGAGGCCGGAGGCGACTGTATTTCCGTGCTTACCGAGCCCCACTGGTTTCTGGGCAGGGATGAATATCTGAAGGAGACTGCAGCAGAGGTGTCTGTTCCCTGCCTCAGGAAGGATTTTACGGTAGATGATTATATGATCTACGAGGCCAGGCTTCTGGGAGCCTCGGCGGTATTGCTGATCTGCGCCATACTTTCTGACGGACAGCTTAAGGAATACCTTTCAGTGTGCGACAGGCTGGGACTGTCTGCCCTGGTTGAGACTCATGACGAGGAAGAGATAGGGCTTGCCTTGAGGGCCGGAGCCCGGATCATTGGTGTAAACAACAGAAACCTCAGGGATTTTTCTGTTGATACCGAAAACAGCAGAAGGCTCAGATCGCTTGTGCCTGATGATGTGATCTTCGTCTCAGAGAGCGGAGTAAGGAGCAGGGCGGATGTGGATGAATTAAGGCTTATCGGCGCTGATGCGGTGCTTGTGGGCGAGACTCTGATGAGGGCTTCAGATAAAAAGGCTGCGCTGAGCGAGCTTAAGGGTGGCGGCAAATGACCGCGATAAAGCTTTGCGGACTCACAAGTCCTGAGGATATAATGACTGTGAATGAGCTGAGGCCCGAATATGCAGGCTTCGTGTTTGCTTCATGGAGCAGAAGATATATCCCGCCTGACAGAGTGGTGGAGCTGAAGTCAATGCTCGATCCCTCCGTGAAGGCCGTGGGAGTTTTTGTCGACGCAGAGATCGGGGAGGTTTCGGAGCTTCTTGACAGGGGTATAATAGATATGGCACAGCTTCACGGAAGCGAGGATGATGAATATATAAGAAGACTGAGCAGTATCAGCGGAAAGCCTGTGATAAAGGCATTTAAGATAAAAACAGTTGATGATCTTCTGCCTGCAAAAAAAAGCAGCGCGGATCATATACTGCTTGATTCCGGCGCAGGAACGGGAAATGCATTCGACTGGGGGCTTCTTAAGGACATACAGAGGCCTTATTTCCTTGCAGGCGGGCTTTCTCTTATGAATATTGATGAGGCGCTTGATACATTATGTCCTTATGCCGTGGATGTAAGCTCCGGAATAGAGACCTGCGGGATCAAGGACCATGAAAAGATGAGGCAGTTTGTTGCAAAGGTCAGGAGCAGATGAAAGGAAGATGAAAAATGACAAATCCGGCAGGAAGATTCGGTAATCACGGAGGGCAGTACATACCCGAGACCCTTATGAATGCGGTTATTGAGCTCGAAGAGGCCTATAACCGCTACAGGGATGATCCGGGATTTAAGAAGGAACTTGAAACTCTTTTCAATGAATATGCAGGAAGACCCTCAAGACTGTATTTTGCCGAAAAAATGACTGAGGATCTCGGCGGGGCGAAGATATATCTGAAGAGGGAGGATCTGAACCATACCGGGGCACATAAGATAAATAATGTCCTGGGACAGGCCCTGCTTGCAAAGAAGATGGGCAAGACAAGACTCATCGCCGAAACCGGGGCAGGGCAGCACGGAGTCGCGACAGCAACCGCAGCTGCGCTCATGGGCATGGAGTGCGTGGTTTTCATGGGGGAAGAGGATACGGTAAGGCAGGCGCTTAATGTATACAGGATGAAGCTCCTGGGTGCTGAGGTGGTGCCTGTCAGGTCGGGGACCGCCACCCTGAAGGATGCTGTTTCTGAGGCAATGCGGGAATGGACCTCCAGGATAAGCGATACACATTATTGCCTGGGCTCTGTAATGGGCCCGCATCCTTTCCCTACTATAGTGCGTGATTTCCAGTCTGTCATATCAAGAGAGATAAAGGAAGAGATGCTTAAAAAGGAGGGGAGACTGCCTGATGCGGTGCTGGCCTGTGTCGGCGGAGGTTCAAATGCGATAGGGAGCTTTTACAATTTCATAGACGACAGGGAGGTAAGGCTTATCGGCTGCGAGGCGGCGGGAAGAGGTGTGGATACCTTTGAAACAGCTGCGACCATAGCCACAGGACGGCCGGGGATATTCCACGGCATGAAATCGTATTTCTGTCAGGATGAATTCGGTCAGATAGCGCCGGTTTATTCCATTTCGGCAGGGCTTGATTATCCCGGGATAGGGCCGGAGCATGCCTGGCTTCATGATACGAAAAGAGCAGAGTATGTGGCTGTGACCGACGAGGAAGCGGTTTCAGCCTTTGAGTATCTTGCAAGGACGGAGGGGATAATACCCGCCATAGAGTCGGCTCACGCTGTGGCTCATGCAATAAAGATAGCGCCTGATATGGATAAAGACAGGATAATAGTCATCACCCTGTCGGGCAGAGGAGATAAGGACTGTGCGGCTATAGCCCGTTACAGGGGGGAGGACATCCATGAGTAATATATACAGAGCTTTCGAAAACGGCAAAGCCTTTATTCCTTTCATAACCTGCGGTGATCCGGATCTTGATACGACCGAAAGGGTGGTACTGGAGGCCGTGAAAAACGGTGCCGATCTTATTGAGCTGGGGATCCCTTTTTCGGATCCCACAGCCGAGGGGCCTGTGATACAGGGGGCGAATGTAAGAGCACTCAGAGGAGGAGCCACAACAGACAGGATCTTTTCCCTTGTAAGGCGGATCAGACAGCATACGGATACTCCCATGGTGTTTATGACCTACGCAAATGTTGTATTTTCCTATGGCCCGGACAGATTCATCGGTTCATGCCGCGATATGGGAATAGACGGACTTATCCTTCCGGACCTTCCTTATGAGGAGAAAGATGAATTCCTGCCGGAATGTCATGAGCATGGAGTTGATCTTATATCCTTCATAGCGCCTACATCAGAGAACCGGATAGCCATGATAGCAGGGGAGGCGGAGGGTTTTCTGTACATCGTATCCAGTCTCGGCGTGACAGGACAGAGAAACGAGATCAAAACCGATATAGCTTCGATCGTAAAGACAGTAAGGGAGAATACGGATATTCCCTGTGCAGTCGGCTTCGGGATCTCTGCGCCTGAGCAGGCAAAAAGGATGGCGTCTCTTTCAGACGGCGCCATCGTCGGATCTGCGATAATCAGGATCATTGAAGAATACGGCAAGGATTCACCTTCTCATGTGGGAGAATATGTCAGGCAGATGAAGGAAGCGGTGATGTCGGCTGACTGAGGGCCGGTGATGTTTGATAAATAAAAAGGGATTTGTTACAATAAGATATTACATTTCTGCATAGCTTTCCTGACTGATTACAAAGAGGTAAAGATGTATTTTAATAATAAAAAGCATATTTTATCCAATGTGCTCATGGCTGCAGCCGCGATAAATGTCGTATCGGCGTTGCTGGGAGGATTGATTAGGGTGGTGGTAAACAACAATATATCCCTTACCCCCGACATGGCGGACGGTATATTGTGGAAGGTGCAGATAGTATTATCCATAATCCAGCTGGTGCTTATATGCATTGTTTTCTGGTTTGCATTCAGACAGATGAACAGGTATATAGGTACTGTGGAGGATGATGACAGGGCAGAGATGGGACGGCTTCAGGAGGAGGTTTTCGGGACGAAGCTCTCAGCGCTTTCGGCCGATGCGATAAGGCGTCTTCTTCAGATCTGGGCTGTGATCCTGATCGGCGTGGAGATCGTATATGATGTTACATCCACCCTTTACAGGGAGTTCATGCTGCAGCTTTTCAGCATGGAACTTTTGACAGGAGGAATATTCTCCGGCGGATTTGCTGTTTTATATAACAGCACTCACGGATTTAAATACCTTGGAATGCTCATCGCCATTCTTCTAGGGATAATGATGACCGGGATCTTCTTAAATGACAGACTCCTGAAGGCTGTAGCCGGTATGCTTACATTAATGTTTCTGGCGGCGTTTGCCCTGTTTCAGATGAATACGATCTCGCTTTTCGGACGTTCCTTCGGCGTGGTATGGACCTCTGTGATCTTCCATGCAACGGAAACAGCAGGGCTTTTGACAGTAGCGATATATATGAGGACGCATTATCTCGGAGTCTGAAGGGATATCCTTCTGGAGACGGCGTGATACGGCGTAAGACAGAATTTCGGGCATGGAGGCCTTTTGATCATGAAAAAGATTATTGCTCTGGTTTTTGCCATGGTAATGGCAGTATGTTTATTTAATGGATGCAGTGCCTCCGCGACGACGGGGCCTGTGGAGGATGTAGTACTGAAGATCGGGGTTTCAACGGGAGAGTCCGATCCGAGAAATATAGCCGCTATGCAGTTTGCAAACGAGATTTCGGAGAAAACCGGAGGTACAATAACGGCAGTTGTCTATCCCTACGGGCAGCTTGGAGGAGATGCAGAGCTTATTGATGCCATGGCGGCGGATTCAAAGAAGGTCGATATCATCATTACCGATGCTTCAAATTTTGCTACATATGAACCGAAGATGGGAATATCGGCGCTGCCCTTCCTTTTTGACGATTTTGATACGGCGTGGGCGTTTATGGACAGCGAGATAGAGGCGGAGGTGGAAGAGCTTCTTATCAAGGATAATATGAGGGTGCTTGCCCATTACTGCAGCGGCTTCAGATGCGTGACTAATTCCAAAGGACCGATCGAAACGCCTGAGGATATGCAGGGGCTTGTGATCCGTACACCGCAGAATCCTGTGATAATGGCCACCATGACTTCCCTTGGCGCATATCCCCAGCCTCTTTCCTTTGCCGAGCTTTATCCGGCTCTGAGACAGGGAACCTATGATGGCCAGGAAAACCCTATACCGGTCATATACAACAACAAGCTGTATGAGGTTCAGAAATATCTTTCTGTCACAAATCATATTTATTCCGGGCTGTGTTTTACCATTTCAGAGAGGGTGTGGAACCGTTTTACTCCGGCTCAGCAGAAGATAATACAGAAAGCGGCGGAGGATTCTGCAAAAGCAGACAGAGAGAGCAACCGAAAGCAGACAGAGGAGCTGATGGAGACGCTTCGGAAAGCGGGTATGGAGATAAACGAGCCGCCCTTAAGACCCTTTGCGGAAGCGACCAGAACAGTGATTGAGAGCTACGAAGGTGTTTACGGCGATACATACACAAAGCTCGAGGCCTGGATGGCAGAAAATTAATATAACAGGAGTGAAAGTACACAGAAGTGATCACTGTACCTGATAAACATATCAAGTGGTATCTATCGTTCGGGCTTGGTGCCGCCTTCGGAGCTCTGGTCTTTATTTCTCTTTACGGTGTCGAGATACTGGACGTAACCTATGATGACTGGCTGCTTACCGGCTGGTATGATCTTTCGCAGCATTATGTCGGCTGGAAGCTCTACCGGATGTCGGGATGGCATTTTCCGGTGGGACTGTGCGATACGAGCTTTTACCCCTATCTGGCATCTGTCGTATATACGGATTCGATCCCTCTGCTGTGTCTTTTATTCAAGATATTATCTCCTATATTACCCGGGACATTTCAGTTTCTGGGACTATACGGCCTGTTTTGCTTCATGATGCAGGGAGGGATCGCGAAGCTTCTTCTGAGAAGGGTTTTAAGAAATGAGCTCCAGTGCTGTATAGGCTGTGTTCCTTTTTTATTCTGCGCCCCTCTTTGGCAGAGAATGTTTTATCATACGGCCCTTGCATCCCATTATCTGATCCTTATGGGTCTGATGCTTTTCATGTACAGAGACAGGCTAAGAGGGACCGTAAGGAGGGTAGTATGCTGGTGTATGCTGGGGTGCCTTTGCGTGTCCATACATTTCACCATATACGGCATGGTATCCGTGATGCTTTTGGGCTTTGCCCTGCTGGAGATGCTGGATCCGGAGAGGGATAAGACTGCTGATATTGATGAAGATAAGGAGCAGGAGAGTGAGGGTGATGGGACAGGGACAGCGGTCTCGTTCGGAAAAGCTTTGAAGAGGCTGCCGGTATTCGGCATATATCTCTTTTCCTATCTTTTTGCGACGGTATCGGTTTTTTATCTCTTCGGAGGCTTTTACGGAGGCGTATCAGGGGAAGCTGACGGTCTCGGAAGCTTCAGCGCAAATCTCAATTCCCTTTTCAATCCTATAGATTATTCGAGGATAATAAGGGAGCAGCCTCTTATCGAATGTCAGTATGAGGGACTTGCCTATATCGGGATAATGGCGATCATACTTATGATCCCGGCTATGTCCTTTATTGTCATGAACTTCAGGGATATCTGCAAAAGTCACAGATGTTATATAATTTCGACGGCCGTGACCTCGGCGATACTGTGGATCATCGCCCTGTCTCCGAAGGTTACCTTCGGAAGTCATATACTGTTTGAGATACCGGTCCCTGAGCCTGTTTTTAACGCATGGAGCATCTTCAGGGCCTCAGGAAGGTTTCTCTGGCCGGTCATGTATGCTGTCATCCTTATAGTCATGTATTATTCGCATTTTGAGACAAGGTCTTATTTTGCGGCATTGATGGTGGCCGGATGCCTGCTGCAGATATATGAATACAGCGATAAGGTCTATACAACCTCTTATAATTATTCAAGGCTTAAGGAGGCGCATTTTACGGCGGACTATCTGGACCTTTATGACTGGGAAGGGATAGAGCATCTGCAGTTCATGCATGATTATTATTTCGGGGAATTCTATGGTGATTATGTAAGGGATCAGATGATAGGCTATACCCAGTTTGCCTTGAGGCATGGCATGACGGTCAGTAATTTTCATTTTTCCAGAGATGATATGGACAAGCTCAGAGGCAGGATAGAAGAGTGCGAGAGACTGCTTGAGGCGGGGGAGCCTGAAAGGGATACGGTATATGTTTTCAGGAATGAAGACGTGAATTTGGATGAGATGCAGCAGAAATATTCCGGCATCAGATATATATTCACGGAGGATGAGATCATAGCTGTGCCGGAATAACAATAAAAAAGAAAGGACAGGTGTAAACATGACGGAAAAGGTGAAGGAACGGACGGGATTGACTGACAGTATCAGGTATGTGGGATTTGACGATAAGGAGCTGACAGTATTTGAAAGCCAGTATCCGACTGAAGGGATCTCATATAATTCATATGTGATCCTGGATGACAGGACGGCGATCATGGATACGGTGGATAAAAGGGGTGCTGAGGCCTATTTTGAAAACCTCAGGGAGGTTCTTGGGGATAAGGAGCCCTCTTATCTTATAATACAGCATATGGAGCCGGATCATGCGGCTAATATAGAAAGGCTTGCAAAGCTGTATCCGGAGATGAAGCTTGTTGGGACTGCGGCTGCCGGCAGGATGGTCTCGCAGTTTTTTGAAAGCGATATGAAGGACAGATTCCAGCCTGTCAAGGAAAATGATACCTTATCTCTCGGAAACCATGTGCTGCAGTTTATCATGGCTCCTATGGTTCACTGGCCCGAGGTGATGGTCACATATGAGCAGACGGAAAGGATACTTTTTTCGGCGGATGCCTTTGGGACATTCGGAGCGCTTGAAAATGATGAGGAATGGATCGCTGATGCCAGTCATTATTATTTTAATATCGTGGGCAAGTATGGCGCACAGGTACAGGCTCTGCTGAAAAAGGCATCCGGCCTTGAAATATCGGCAATAGCTCCGCTTCATGGTCCTGTGCATAAGGACGATATAGATTTTGTGATAGATACATATGATAAATGGAGCAGCTATGAGGCCCCCAGAAAGGGCATATTCATGCCTTATGCATCCATACACGGCAATACAAAGGAGGCGGTGCTCAGGTTTGCTGATGAGCTTGAGAAGATGGGAGAAACGGTCGTTACCATGGATCTTACTGAGGAGGATGTATCCGAGGCTGTGGAGCAGGCATTTTTGTACGACAGGATAATCTTTGCGTCTGCAACCTATGATCTTGAGCTCTTCCCTGTGATGAACGATCTGCTCTATCATCTGAAGATCAAAAATTTCCAGAAGAGGAAGGTCGGGCTCATCGAGAACGGCTCCTGGGCTCCGAGTGCAGCAAAGAAGATGCGGGAATATCTGGAGGAAATGAAGGATATCGAGATCGTTGAGCCTGTGATCACCATAAGGTCGGTCAGAAAGGCTTCGGATGATGAAGTCTTCAAGGCTCTTGCGGAGGAGATGAGATCCGTTTGAGGATAGTATAAACAGATTTATATATAAATGTTGTGATGGGCAGGGCTTACACCCTGCCCATTAACTTATTTTAAAAGTGTTTTTAACAGCCCGGATTGTGGATACAGGGCATCGATCGCGAGAGTGGAGCGGTCGGCTTTGATATGAGATTTGCTGCAAGAGGGGGAGATGGATCTGAATAGAAGAGGGTATTACAAAAAAACCGTAAAATAAGGAAAAAGAACGTTATAAGTACGATAATATGTACAGATAAATATGACTGTCCGGACGGAGAGGGATATGGTGGGGTATATGAAAATATATGTACTATAAATAAGACAATAAAAGAAGAAAAAATCATAAATAAAGGAAAAATATATGACATACTGCCCAAAGTCCGGAAAGGGAGCGGAGGAGGCGGGGGAGATGCTTTTATTTGCAGGATTTCCCTGAGCCGGCAGTCTGCGGAGGAGGATAATGATCGGAAATGATCGGAAACAATCTAAAATAACAGACGTATCTTAAGGACCCCGGGCAGGCATCCTCAGGGCCTGAGAGAGCATTCAGTATCAGGCGGGATTCTATGGTCTGATCTTTTTTTATGTATACTAAATATTGATTGAATAACACCGGGCGTTATGCAGGAAGAATGCAGGATGAGATACGAATAAATGCAGGAAAGACAGCAAAAGACCAAAAAAATCAAAGATTTTATGTAAAATTGATGCAGGATTTCATGCAGAAAGCCGGGAAGGCCGTATTTATGCGGTTTTGCACATGAACACATCTTCTTGTATACATTATGAGACAAAGACGGAAGATGTTGTGTCCTGTCGATACATAACAGCAGTTGTATTTGAAAGCCTCTGCCTGCGGACTGTAAAAAACCCTGTTTACAGGCTGTAAAAGCAGTTTCTGAGGCGGCAGGAACCGGAAAAAGCGCTGAAGTTATACAAGATATTGTAATTATATGATGTATTTTCTTTTGCATTTATGCTAATATACTGACGTAAAAGATGTTGATGTTTCGTGCTCTGGCTGGTGACAGTCCGGCACCTGACCTGTATGAGCCGGAAGGATGGCAGCCCGGATTGCGGATATGGGAGAGAGATTGCGAGAGCAAAGCGTGGCGGTTCGTGGCGGTTGACTTTCGTCTGCTGATGATACTAGGGTGAGAGTCAGACAGCTGATACAGACACGAAAAAACAGAATATCAAAATAATATTGCTATCATGGAACACAGATTAAGATTTAAGGATGTCATAGATATAGCCGCCCCTGGCACATGGGCGGCTTCAGTCATGCCATCTGTACTTGCGACGGTCATTTCCTATCAAAGGACAGGCTCCTTACGTATCGATATGATGGTATGTCTTTTTATCATCGCGATACTGATGCAGTCTTCGGTCAATGCATTGAATGATTATGCTGATTTTATAAAGGGCACGGATACACTGGATAATTCGCATGATGCCTCGGATGCAGTGATAGTTTACGGGCTGAGGCCTGAAACCGCCAGGAATCTCGGGATCGCCTTTCTTGTTTCAGCCTTTGTCCCGGGTATATATACAGTTATTAAATGCGGGATCGTGCCGCTTGTGATCGGGATCATAGGGGCTCTGGTCGTAGCGGGGTATTCCTATGGAAAGAATCCGATCTCCTATCTTCCTCTGGGGGAGTTCGTATCCGGCTTTGTTATGGGAGGTCTTATTCCTCTCGCCGGAGTATATATGCAGACGGACAGGCTTGATCATATGGTGCTTGTTCTATCGCTTCCTGTAATAATCGGCATCGGGATGATAATGTTTTCCAACAACAGCTGCGATATCGAAAAGGATCTTCCTGTGGGCCGAAGGACTCTGGCCTGTATGCTGGGAAGGGGAAGGACGGAGATATGCTACAGGACAATGCTTCTTATCTGGGTGGCGACGCCTGTGATCCTTTTTGCCGTCATGGGAAGATACCTGTCAATGCTTGTCTATATCCTTGAGTCCACGGTTTTTCTCAACGGGATCATAAGACAGGCCACAGTCCCTCTTAATGAGAAGTTCCGGGGAGCAGTGATGGGCGGGATCACAAACCTTGGCATAGCGGTTGAATTTGCTTATTTTGCAGCGATGCTGATTTCAGGGTGATCATATGAATGCAAAGGAAAGCTACGTATATGATGTTTTTCAGAATATAGCAGGCGGATATGACAGAGCCAACCTGAGGATCAGTGCAGGCTGGCATATGATATGGAAAAGAACGGCGGTGAAAAGGCTCTGCAAAGCTATGGGAGACAAGCCTGCAATACTTGACATCGGATGCGGTACAGGAGATATGCTGAGGCTGATCAGCGAAAACAGACCTGATGCAAGGCTTACGGGAGTGGATTTCTCTCCGAACATGCTTGAAAAAGCCGGAGACAACTGCAGTGACATAAGAAATCTTGAGCTTGTACAGGGAAATGCCATGGAGCTGCCTGCAGCGGACGGAGCCTTTGACGGGGTGAGCATTTCATTCGCTTTGAGAAATACGGCTGACCATGAAAGAGTCTTAAAAGAGGCGTTAAGGGTTTTGAAGCCCGGCGGAAGGCTGGTGTGCATAGATTCCTTTGTGCCGGAGAATCCCCTGATACGGCCCTTTTATCAGATATATTTTTCTGTTTTCATGCCCTTTTTAGGCGGAGGGATCAGGTATCTGAGGGAATACCGCTGGCTTAAGCAAAGCACACGTGATTTTATTTCCCCGAAGGAGCTTATGAGGCTTATGAGAAAGACGGGATTTCGAAGGATCGCATATAAGCGGTTTCTCTTCGGGGCCTGCGTCTGTGTGTCCGGAGACCGGAGAATTGGATGAAAGAGATATATGAGTATTGAAGATATCATAAAGGGGCTTGAGCCTGATCTGGAGGAAATAAAGAAAAATCTGGAAGCTGCGGTCCTGGATTATACCGAGGATAACGATGTGCGCAGGATGCTTCTGGAGGCTGCAGGTAATACCGGTAAAATGATACGGCCGCTCTTCATGCTGTTCGCAGCCGGAGAGTATGAAAGGGAGGACAGGCAGGAGCTGATATCTTCTGCCGTGGGGCTTGAGATGGTCCATAATTCCTCTCTGATACTTGATGATATGATAGATGCTTCGCCTTTACGAAGAGGCTGTCCGTCAATATGGGCAGAGTACGGCATGGCTCCGGCTCTTTATGCAGGGGATTATCTTCTGGTCTCGGGCTTTTGCTATCTGCAGGATAAGGGATATTTTAAATCTGCCGGAGAACTGATGAGGGCAGGGCTTGGATTATGCAACGGAGAGATACTCCAGTATGGAAATCTTCATAATACAGAGGTGGATATAAAAACCTATATCAGAGCTGTAAAGGGAAAGACGGCCTTGCTTTTCAGGACAGCCGGAGCCATGGCGTGCAGGATAACCGGAAAGGATGAGGAGAGCTGCAGATGCATGGCCGAATTCGGAGAGATACTTGGGATCATGTTTCAGATCAGGGATGATCTCCATGACTGGACAAAGGAGACACCGGAGATAGGAAAACCGGTAAATGAGGATTTTAAGGAAGGGATCTACACTCTCCCTGCATTATATACCTTCGGGATCAGCAGAAGGGGAGAGGAGCTGAAAAAACTGGCATTAAAAGACCGCCTTGGCGCAGATGATCTGAAGTCTGCCAGAGATATAGTGAAGGAAGCAGGCGGTATAGAATATACAGAGAACTATCTGGAGGAGCTGGCTGAGAAAGCTGTAGGTATTTCGGACGTTCTTCCGGAAAGTGTAAATAAGGCCGGACTTACCGGTCTGGTGAGACTTGTAACGGGGGATGGAAAATGATATCGGAAAGAATGCTGTCTACGGTTGTCCGTTATATGAACAGACATTATCTCAGCATGAAGCCCTGCAGGGGACACAGACTCCCAAAGGGAGCGCCCGGGAGTCAATACATGCTTTATGCCCATATCCCCTTCTGCGAGAGCCTCTGTCCCTACTGCAGCTTTAACAGATTTCCCTTTAAGGAGGAGGCGGCGAGAGAGTATTTTGATCTGCTCAGAAAAGAAATGCGGATGCTCGGGGAGCTGGGATATTCCTTTGAAAGCATGTATATAGGAGGCGGCACTCCTACGGTATTGCCCGGCGAGCTTGCAGATACCATATCTCTGGCTAAGGATCTTTTCGGGATACGTGACGTATCTGCAGAAACAAATCCGAATCATCTGAAGCCGGAATATCTGGACTGTCTGAAAGGGCTTGTGGACCGGATGAGCGTCGGCGTCCAGTCCTTTGACGACGGTCTGCTTAAGAGCATGTACAGATATGACAGATACGGTTCGGCGGAAAGCATAAAGGAGAGGCTTGCATATTGCGCGGATACAGGTTATTTTAAAACCCTGAATGTGGATATGATCTTTAATTTTCCCACACAGACTGAAGAAATGCTTCTGAAGGATATAGAGGAGGTGAAAAAAAGCGGGTGCAATCAAACTACCTTTTATCCTTTGATGGCTTCACCCTCGGTGGAAAAAAGCCTGAAGGACTCTGTCGGGGAGGTCAATTACGTAAAAGAGAAAAGGTATTATGAGCTTATAAGCGAGGGACTTGCAGGAGGTGAGGCTCCGGAGTTTGAGCACAGCTCGGCATGGACCTTCAGCAGGAGGGCTGATTCCATGATAGATGAATATGTGGTTGATTATGAAGAGTATCCTGCCATCGGTTCCGGGGGAATGAGTTTTCTTAACAGGGAATATTTCATTAATACCTTCAGTCTGGATGAATACAGAAAGAGGATATCTGCGGGAGAGATGAGCACGGACGGATCGGTCAGATTCGGGAAAAGGGATCATATGCGTTACCGCTTCATGATGAAGCTTTTCGGGCTGAGACTTGATAAGAGAGAATGGGAAAGGGATTTCGGGATCTCCGTGGAGAAGGGTCTCCCTCTGGAGTATCTCTTTTTCAGGCTTAACCGCGCTTTCAAAACAGATGATACGAATGAGATCACTCTCAATCCAAGAGGGAGATATCTTATGGTGGCGATGATGAGACAGTTTTTTATAGGAGTGAATTCCGTAAGAGACAGGGCAAGGGAGAAGGCAGGGATCAGGCTGCGGACTCAGAACGGGAGGTGAGCTGGAAATGGGCAGAAATCTCGATCAGGGGTATCTGGAAGCTATATGGAAGGTGACCGAGACGCTTCAGAGCTGGGAACAGCTGGAGGATGCTGCCTCTGTCTGTCTGGATATATATAAGGAGACTGTCGGAGCGAAGGCCGGACTGGCATGGCTGCAGAATATGGGAGATGACAGGCTTTATATTGTCGCATGCACAGGCTGCAGCGATGTCACGGGGATGAATGCCCCTGCCGGTGAAGGAGTTTTGGGAAACTGTATTAAGCAGCATGAGGCTGTCCAGACTGATGCGGATTCGGATGAGGACAACAGCCTTAAGTCAGAGAGCGGGCTACTCGGAATGGATATAACGAATTCTCTCATAATTCCTTTATCCTCCAGAGCGGGAGCCTACGGCTGTATCCAGCTTCTGAATAAGGAAGGGGGATTTTCCGAGTCTGATATAGCTCTTGGAGGGAATATCATCGCTCTTATTGCGTTGGATGCCAGGGACAAGGGCTTTAAGGTGCGCTATGATGCAGACAGGAAGCCGATCATAAAGCTTAAGAACGTGGTAAAGGACTTCCCCTCGGGAGAGGATGTTTTAAGGGTGCTTAAGGGGATAGACCTGACAATATACGAGAGGGAATTTCTTGTGATCCTTGGAGAGAGCGGCTGCGGCAAGACTACGATGCTCAATATAATAGGCGGGATGGATTCCATGACAAGCGGCAGCATGACAGTGGATGATAAGGATTTTTCACATCCTTCCGAAAAGGAGCTTACAAAATACCGCAGGGATTATGTGGGTTTTGTTTTTCAGACTTACAATCTGATGCCGAATCTGTCTGCAGTAGAAAATGTACAGTTCATCGCAGAGAACAGTAAGAATCCCATTTCCTCGGATGAGGCAATAGATATGGTCGGGCTTACCGACAGGAAGAATAACCTTCCGTCACAGATGTCGGGAGGACAGCAGCAGAGGGTTTCCATTGCCCGGGCTCTGGTCAAGAACCCGAGGGTGATCCTGGCTGACGAGCCTACCGCAGCCCTTGATTTCAAGACAAGTATCGAGGTCCTGGGGATCGTGGAGAGGATAGTAAGGGATGAGAACAAAAGCGTTGTCATGATAACTCACAATGCTGAGATAGCTAAAATGGCCGACCGTGTGGTAAGGCTCAAAGAAGGACGCATCGCGAGCATCAGGAGAAATAATCATCCCCTGAGTGCTTCCGAGCTTTCCTGGTAGGAGCCGGCCGGAGGTAAATGCTTTGAAAAGGATACAGCGAAAAGACGCAGTCCGCAATATAAAAAGAAAGATGGTTTCCTGGCTCTCCATCGTGACTATCATGATGCTCGGAGAGGCAGGGCTCCTTGGCCTCAGTTCTTCGGCTTATGCAATGAAATGTCATATCCTGGATTATCTGGAAAGATATAATTATAAGGATTTTGACATCACATCAAGCGTCGGGGTAAGCGAAGAGGATATTGAAAACATACTTGCTGTAGAGGGTGTAGTGGATGCGGAGGGAGTTATTGAGATCCGTTCAAACATAACTCACGGGGATGACTCCGCAGAGCTTACGGTCTACTCCGGGACGGAGCGTATCAGCGCTACGCTGCTGTCTGACGGGAAAATGCCGAAGGAACCCTATGAGTGTGCACTCTGTATGGATCTGATGGAGGATATGGAGATCTCCCTCGGGGACACGGTGACCATAAAGCCTGCATCAGATGCTCAATCCTATGTGATAAGATCCGGTGATTATATCGTGACGGGTGTTGTGGATCATCCGGACAGCGTAACCCGGTATATCAATAATTATGCCATGTTTCCGGACAGTGCGATAAATGCCGCCGGACTCGGGAATGATTATACAAATGCTTTTGTGGATGTGTATGTCCCGGATCATGTAAATCAGCTGGAAGATGAATATTACGAGGCTACGGTACCTGTCGAAGACCGGATAACGGAGATCTTTGGCAGGCTTACAGAGCTGGAAAACAGCAGAATAGAGGATTTTAAGGAAGAGCACAAGGATGATGAAGAGCTGCCTGATTTTCCCGAGGTCAGATGGATGATCATGGACAGGAATGTCAGTAAGTCCTTTCTGGAGCTGAGCTCATCATATGAAACGCTTGAAAGGATATCCTATTATTTCGCGCCGCTCTTTGCTCTGATCGCTTTTATGGTCTGCTTCTCAACTATAACGATACTGGTAGAGGAACAGAGATCGGAGATCGGAACCCAGAAGGCGCTGGGGATGAGAAACGGACAGGTCCGCGCAAAATATATGACTTTCGGGATATCTGCAGCTTTCACCGGTGTACTGGCAGGGATTTTCGGTTCCTTCGGTATGGAACAGATAATCTGCGGAAGTATGGGTGATATGTTTCTTTTCGGTTCCATCCCCCTGAGGCTGCAATGGGAGGAGGCTGCCATAATGTCAGTGGTATTTGTAGCATTTGCCTCCATCGTAGTCTTTTTTTCCTGCAACAATCTGATCAAATGCTCCGCTGTGGGACTTATGAACGGGAGCGAGCCTGCAAAGCGCGGCAAAAAGCACCTCAGATCCACGGGCTACAAGGGAGCGGGGATATATCTGTGGCTTATCATAAGCAACATCAGCTCTGATTTTGCCAGAGTTATAGTATCTGTGGTAATTGTCATGGAAAGCGTGCTGATGATCGGGACCGGCATCACCCTGCAGCACGGACTCGTGGGAGCGCTGTACGACCAGGTCCTGGACATTTGGAAATACAGCATGATAATCGAAACAGACGGAGAGGAGGCTGCCTCCGCAGCCATAGAAAAGAGACTGGCTGATAATAATCTGGAATATCTGCTCGTTCATAAGGAAAACGGGGTCATGGAAACTCCCGGAAACAAGGGAAAGATAGCTGTACAGATGCTTTCTGTGGATGATGGGGATATTGACGTATTCGGGGATTTTTTCCTCCTTGAGGATGAGGACGGGGGGATCATAAAGATCCCGGAGAGCGGGATGCTTATCACGGAGGAAATGCGTGAGAAGGATCTGATGGAAACCGGAGACGAAAAGCTTATCACCAATTCAAAGCTGGAAGCAGGGAGCGGAAGAATATCAGGTGTTTTTGCCAATCATCTGGGAAAATATCTTATGTTCTCGGATTCGGGCTTTGAGGAGACCTTCGGGTACAGGCCGGAAAAAAACTGTTATCTCGTGCTGGTGGATGATGAGGATGAGACCACCTCCACAGAGGATTTTGAGGATATCGACGGGATAGTCTCCGTAAGCTGGTCGGCAGAGGCCCTGTATGATTATGAGCAGGTCATATTGCTGTATGATCTTGTTGTGGCCGTCATTATCCTTATGGTCATCATGCTCGCCTTTGTGATACAGCTGAATCTGAGCAATATACAGGTGAGCAGAAGGATGAGAGAGCTTCTTATAATGCGTGTGAACGGATTTTCAATGTGGCAGGTCACAGGCTATCTTGCAAGGGAGACCATACTTGTGACCGGGATCGGCATAGCCCTCGGCATAGCCCTGGGAGTACCCTTCGCAGGGGTGGTGATACGTCAGGTGGAGGTATCACAGTTTGTTTTTGAGAGGACACCATATGCTGTCGCATGGGTGGTGGCGGGACTTTTGTGCGCTCTGTTTTCTGTCGTGATAAATGCCATCGCCTACAGAAGGATAAGAAAGGTTCCCATCAGCGATATTTCCAGATACTGAAGATTTTTCTTGACTATGGGACAGCGGGTGGGTATAATATGCCTTGTTGTGCTTATGCAACTGAATAAACCCATTCAGCGTAATGTGGTCTGAAGGGAGGGATGAAGAATGTCAAACGTGATCGTAAAAGAGAATGAGTCTTTGGACAGCGCTCTTCGCAGATTCAAGAGAAACTGCGCGAAGGCCGGGATACAGCAGGAGATTCGTAAGAGAGAGCACTACGAGAAGCCGAGCGTAAGAAGGAAAAAGAAATCCGAGGCTGCACGTAAGCGTAAATATTGATCAGATTTCATGTGAAATAATGCAAAACCAGCCGTTTACGGCTGGTTTTGATTGCTTTATGCTGATCAGGAACGTCGCATAAGGAATGAACTATGATAGGCTTTATCAGGGGAACTGTTGACAGTCTGAGCGAGAGTCTGGCGCTGATCGACGTGAACGGGGTCGGATATGAAGTTAATATCGGTTCGGGCACTGCCGCAAATCTTCAGGGGATCAGGGATGAAATAAAGCTCTATACCTATATGGCTGTAAGGGAAGATGATATGTCCCTTTACGGTTTTTTGTCCAGGGATGAGCTGGATGTTTTCAGGATGCTCATAAAGGTCAGCGGGATAGGTCCGAAGGGCGCACAGGCGATACTCTCGGTAATGAGTGTATCCGACCTGAGATTTGCCGTGCTTACAGGTGATTCCAAAGCGATCTCGAGAGCGCCCGGCATAGGAGGAAAAACAGCTCAAAAGCTGATACTTGAATTAAAGGATAAGATAGGAGAGGCTCCGGCATTTGAGTCCGGGACATCCCCGGCAGGGGATGAAGGATACAGCGCACCGGTACAGGATGAGCGTACCGAAGCTGCCGAGGCACTGATCGCACTGGGCTACAGCCAGACGGAGGCATATGGTGCAGTAAAGAAGGCAGAGATTCCTGACGGGGCGGATGCAAATGCCGTACTTAAGGCAGCGCTGAAATTCCTTTGATATGGAAAGACGTGTACTTGAAACAAATCTGAATATAGAAGAAGAGAAGATCGAGACATCCTTAAGGCCCAGAAGACTTGAGGATTATATCGGTCAGGAAAAGATCAAGGAGCAGATGAGGATATACATTGAGGCTGCAAAGAGCCGTGGAGATGCGCTTGATCATGTTTTGCTGTACGGACCTCCGGGACTTGGCAAGACCACCTTGTCCGAGATAATCGCGAACGAAATGGGTGTGCATATCAGGGTTACCTCCGGACCTGCCATAGAAAAGCCCGGGGACATGGCTTCTATATTGAATAATCTCCAGGAAAACGATCTTCTTTTCATAGATGAGATACACAGGCTTAACCGCCAGGTAGAGGAGGTGCTTTATCCTGCCATGGAGGATTTTGCCATCGATATCATGATCGGAAAGGGGCCGACAGCAAGATCCTTAAGGCTTGATCTGCCTCATTTTACGCTGGTCGGAGCAACCACACGGGCAGGCCTTCTGTCTGCACCTTTAAGGGATCGTTTCGGTGTCATCCAGAGACTTGAATTCTATAATGTCGACGAGCTGGCTCTTATAATAAGTAATTCTGCCAAAAGGCTGAATGTGAAGATAGAGGATCAGGGCGCAAGGGAAATGGGAATGAGATCCAGAGGAACCCCAAGGATAGCAAACAGGCTTTTGAAGCGTGTCAGGGACTATGCCCAGGTCCGCTATGACGGAGAGATAACCGAAGCTGTCGCAAAGGAGGCTCTCGATATAATGGAGGTTGACAGGTTCGGCCTGGATAATGTGGACCGTAATATGCTCATAACCATGATAGACAAGTTTGACGGAGGACCTGTGGGACTTGATACCCTGGCTGCGACCATAGGCGAGGATTCAGGCACCATAGAGGATGTATATGAGCCTTATTTATTAAAGAACGGGTTTATAAACAGGACTCCCAAGGGCAGGGTAGTGACTGACAGGGCATATGAGCATCTTCATAAGGGGCTTTATACGAAGGGATAAGAGATAAAGAGAGAAAAGGGAGAGGAGCGGTAAATGGATGAAAAAGCGGAACAGTCTTCATTTATGATAAAGGTCGCCACCTTTATCGTTGACAGGAGAAATCTTTTTTTCCTGCTGTTTGTAATGGGGATAGTGTTCAGTCTGATATCATCTGGATGGGTCGAGGTTGAGAATTCTCTGGAGGAGTATCTGCCAGAGACAACTGAGACAAAGCAGGGCATCGAGCTTATGGATGAGGAGTTCGTATCCTACGGCACAGCCAAGATCATGGTCACGAATATAGACTTTGAAACGGCTGACAAGATAGCCACCAGGATCGAGAACCGCAAGGATGTGGCAATGCTTGTGTTCGACCCTACGAACGATCATTATAATAACTTTTCGGCACTGTATGATGTGACCTTCATATACGAGGAGGATGACGAAAGAGCCCTCGAGTCTCTTGAAGAGATAAAACAGCTTTTCAGTGATTATGATATCTTTACACATACTGGAATGGGAGATCAGACAGCGGATATCATCAATAAGGAGATGGATAACGTCACCGTCATAGTAGCTGTCATAGTGCTCACGGTCCTGATCCTGACATCGGAAACCTGGGCCGAGATCCCGCTCATGATCATGACATTTCTGGCTTCTGCCATAGTAGCTTCCGGAACGAATTATATGCTGGGGACGATCTCCTTTGTATCTGATTCTGTCACTATCGTGCTGCAGCTGGCTCTTTCCATTGACTATGCTGTCATATTCTGTAACAGATACAAGGAAGAGCATGCAACACTGGGAGTAAGAGAGGCTGATATCATAGCGCTGAGCAAGTCCATACCGGAGATCTCAGCCTCATCGCTGACTACGGTGGGCGGTTTTATCGCCATGATGTTCATGCAGTACGGCATAGGCCCTGATATGGGAGTATGTCTTATCAAGGCGATCTTCTTCTCGCTGCTCTCTGTTTTTACCCTGATGCCCGGACTTCTCATGATCTTCGGACCGCTCATGGATAAAACGAAGCACAGATCCTTTATCCCGAAGATACCCTTTGTCGGAAAATTTGACTTTCATACACGTTTTATCGTGCCGCCTCTGTTTCTGGCTGTGGTCGTGTGTGCCTTCATCGTTTCCAACAAATGCCCGTACGTTTACGGATATTCAACCCTTACCACACCGATACAAAATGATATACAGATCGCAGATGAGATGATAGAAGAGACCTTCGGGGAGGACGTTTTCGGTGCGCTGGTGATACCCAGAGTGAATTATGAGACGGAAGGAAAGCTTGTGAGGGAGCTCGAGAGCTATGATGAGGTCAACAAGATAGTCAGTCTTACAAATACCGAGGCCATGGACGGCTATAATCTTACTGACAAGCTGACCGAGAGGCAGTTCTCGGAGCTGATGAATATCGACTATGACCTGGCAAGGCTTTTATATACTGCATATGCGATCGATGATGAAAACTACGGGAAGATAGTAAATGATTCTTCTTCCTATGCGGTGCCGCTCATTGACATGCTGCTCTTCCTTTATGATGAATATGATGAAGGCTATGTGACTCTTGATGATGACGAGCTGGTGGACGATCTTGAGGAAGCACATGATCAGATGACCATTGCCAGAAATCAGCTACAGGGTGAGAATTACAGCAGAATGCTGGTATATCTGAATCTTCCCGAGGAAGGCGACGAGACCTTTGCCTTCATCGACAGGATCCATGAGATAGCCCGCAAATATTATGAAGGCACCATATTGATGTCAGGAGAACCCAATTCACAATATGATCTTAAGACAACCTTCATGAGGGATAATAAGGTAGTCAACTGGGTATCGATAATCGCGGTGCTGGCTGTACTGCTTTTCACCTTTATGTCTGTCGGGATGCCTATCCTTCTGATCATAGTCATACAGGGAGCGATATGGCTTAATTTCTCCTATCCTACGATAGCGAAGGAGAACGTATTCTTCATGAGCTATCTGATAGTAAGCTCGATCCAGATGGGTGCTAATATCGACTATGCCATAGTCATATCCGGCCGGTTCATGGAGCTTAAGGACAAGATGCCCAAGAAGGACGCGATAGTCGAGACCATGAATTTCGCCTTTCCCACTATAGTGACTTCGGGCTCCATGCTTGCCCTGGCAGGCTTTGCCATAGGATCCTTCACCTCTGATCCATCCATCTGCGGCATAGGACAGTGTATATGCAGAGGAACGCTGATCTCGATAGGGCTTGTTATGTTTGTACTGCCCCAGATACTGCTTCTGGGAGAGAAGATAATCGACCTGAGCTCCTTCAAGGTATCAGTGCCCCTGAAGCTTGAGAGAGAAACAGGTCTCATAAGGCTTGACGGCAGAGTACAGGGAAATCTGGAAGGGCGCTTTATCGGAGAGATACATGGAGTATTAAGAGGTAATGCGAATGTGATAATGGCTACCGGAAATCTGGAAAAGCTTGAAGAGAACCAGGATGAGTGGCCTGCAGGGGAAGTATCTCCGGAAAAGCCCGTAACTGACATTGCATTGGATGGGATATCCGAGGTAAAAGAAGTAAAAACCGGCTCAGGCGGAGACGAAAAACGTCCCGATCCGGACGTGGAGACAGCGAAAACGACAGGCGCTCCGGAAGGAGAAGGTTCAGAAGGGGAGGCAGATGATGAAGAATAAATACAGAAGCAGAAGCCTCTCGTTGATATTGTTGTTTTTCCTTGTTTTCAGCTCAGTCACCCGGCCGGTGTATGCGGAAACCGTGAACATATGCGCCGGAGCGGCTGCCGAGAAGACGCCTGTGACCGGAGGAAATGAGGCAGATGAAGTCACTGCAGGAGCGGGAGATAAGGATCAGGAGACAAAAGCCTCAGGATCAGTATCCGCAGATAACGATTCTTCCATAGTTGAGATCGGATCACAGCAGGATCTTCTGGAGCTTGCTGAGAAGGCAAGTATCGATACCTATACAAAGGGCAAGGTGTTTGTTCTTATAAAAGACATCGATATGTCAGGATATAAGTTTCAGACCATTCCGGTATTTTCCGGAAGCTTCGACGGGAGAAATCATACCATAAGCGGTCTTACCTACGGCGGCGAGGGTTATGTCACGGGACTTTTCAGATATGTTGATGAGGGTGCCGTCATCCAGGATCTGAATGTGATCGGGAATATAACCGCCGTGGATGTCAAGGAGATAACCGGGGGTGTCTGCGGCATAAACTGCGGCCTCATATCAAACTGTACCTTTAACGGGACCATATCCGGCAAGATGACCACCGGAGGGATAGCAGCCATAAATGAAGCGGAAGGCAATATCAAGGGCTGTACGAACAAGAGCAATATATCCGGATATTATTATACAGGAGGCATAGCCGGAAAGAACTACGGGAGCATCTATTATTCATATAACAAGGGTGAGATAAACACTACCAGGGAGTGGATAGAGGGCTCGGATGAGATCACTCCCAGAGATGATATCGTAACTGATGTTATGAGCGGCAAGCTCGTAGAGGAGATAAGGACTGAGCAGAATGATAAGCTCAGACAGCAGGCCGGAGTAGATACAGGAGGCATAGCCGGTTTTTCAAGAGGCGGTATATTCCAGTGCAAAAACTATGAAAGAGTAGGCTATGAGCATGCAGGATACAATATCGGAGGCATAGCCGGAAGACAGGCCGGTCTGATCTCATTCTGCACAAACGAGGGCGAGGTCTACGGACGTAAGGATGTGGGCGGCATAGTCGGACAGATGGAGCCGAATCTTTCGGTTTCCGAGCTTGAGACCCTCCCGGAGGCTGTGGACAGACTGCATGATCTTGTGGATACGACCCTTGAGGATGTGGATACGTCCACCACGGAGGTGGGTGACAGCGTGGAGCTGCTTTCCCAATATGCTGATAATGCTGTATCAGATGGTGATGAGCTTGGAAAATCCATGGAGAATTATCTGAATAATACAGCGGATTCGGTGAATTATATGCTGGATAAGGTGGATTATGTCACACAGAAGCTTCCATCTGCCATGGATGATTTCCATTCCGCAAGCAAAAGGATAGATGATATGTCTGACAGCATCCGCAAGCTGCTCGGGGATCTTAATGTATATGAAAGGGTTTCAGCCTCGGAAAATGATATCAAAAAGCTGAGATCGGATCTGGATACCATAAGCAGGAATAATTCGGAAATAGCTGAAAAGATAAGATCCATATCGGGTGACGATATTATCATTCCGGTCAGCGGAAATATCTCCTACAATGAGGTAAAGGAAAAGCTTGAGAGGATGGAAGAGGATATCAGCGAGCTTGCCGATACCGTGCCGATGGCTTCGGAGATCATAGTCAGCGCCAATGAGGTATCAAATACCGTAAGACCGTATCTGAGATCCTCACTGGAGTCCGTACCGGGCAATACAAAGAAGGTGACCGGAAATCTGAATGATGCCGTCAGCAGTCTTAAGAGCGGGATAAAAGGTGTAAGGGAGATGCTGGATCACGTGAACAGCATGCCGAATGCCAGGATAACCCGTGTGAGTTCCGATTTCGATGTCCACAGGGAGGGACTTGCGGACAATCTGTCCGGCATGTCAAAGATGCTGTCGGTGATAGCGGGGCAGAGCAAGGATTCATCACATCTTTTGAGGGATGATATGTCACAGGTTAATGACCAGATAAATACAGTATTCCATCTTATATCGGATGAGCTGGATGATCTGTCTGACAAAACCTCCGGAGACTTTGGATTTGATGATATCATAACAGATGTCTCTGATCAGGATATCAATACGATCATCGATGGCAAGGTGGATCATTCCGAAAACCATGCGGAAATACAGGGAGATATCAATGTGGGAGGCATAGCGGGGTCAATGTCCATAGATGCAGAGGATCCCGAGGAAAATGCCGCAGGAGATATGAACGGAGGCTTCTCTGCCAAGTATCTTTTAAGAAATGCAATATTTGACTGTAAGAATGATGCGTCGATACAGTCCAAAAAAGACGGTGTCGGCGGTATAGCAGGCTATATGGCTCACGGAGTGATAATGAACTGCGAGAGCTATGGAAATATCAAATCGGAGGAGGGTGATTATGCCGGAGGCATAGCCGGCCAGTCTCTTTCCATCGTAAAAGACTGCTATGCAATGCCTTATCTTGAAGGAGGAGCCTGTGTGGGAGGCATAACGGGGTACGGCACCACCATAACAAACTGCGCGGCAGTAGCTGCGTTTGATGAATTCGGAGACAGATATGGCTCCATCGCGGGTCAGATCGATACGGACAGGGATACTGCAGTCCCGCATTATGAAGCGGTTTCCGATAATGTCTATGTGGGCACCAGTCCTGCCGGCATCAATAATGTCAGCCTTCAGGGAAGGGCTGTCCCTGTGGAATACTCTTCCTTCATGACAGATCATAATGCTCCCGAGGCCTTTAAGCAGGTATTTGTGACCTTCAGGGTTGATGATGAGAATATACAGAAGAAGACTATCAGCTATGGAGCAAAAGCAGCTGATATTGAATATCCGGATATCCCGCCCTACGACGGTGTGTATGTGAAGTGGATAAAGCCTGATGATAATACCGTGGTCACAGCTCCCCTGCTGATAACCGGCGAGCTTTGCGGGATTGAAAAAACCCTTTTGAGTGAGACAAAATATCCCGGCACGGATAAGGCAGCAGGCATAGTTTCCGGTAACTTCATAGAGGGAGATAAGCTGACCGTATCCGTAAATGAGGCTGATGCCGGTGTTGAGTATGAGGTTTCCTATACTTCGGATCATCCGGGGGCGATCGAAGCGCTCAGGCTTTACAATCCTTTCGGCAAGGCTGAGGTCTATGGCATATCCGACGGAGGAGTGGAGCATAAGCTTGACGGAAATACCAAAGGCAACTATATGGAAATTAAAGGCGATATTGTATATAATAAATACATGATCAGAAATACCGGCATACTTGACAGGATAAAGTCATTCCTGCCGGAGTTCTGAACTTTGTGCTGACGGCAGGTTATGTGCGGGGCTTTTAAAGCATATCCTGTCGCGGGGTTTTCTGCATTCTGTGTGAAAAAGTTGTTTTGTGCGCGGAAGGCAAGATAAATTTAGGAGTTAAGTGCGGTCATGGCAAGAACCAGGGAGAAGAGTGAAACAACAGTCACGATATCCGGTAAGAATTATACTCTTATGGGATATGAGAGTGATGAGTATATGCAGCGGGTAGCATCCTTTGTCAACAGCAGGCTCGAGGAGTACAGGAAGGTTGACAGCTACAGGAGGCTTCCCTCCGATACCCAGAATGTGCTTGTTTTATTAAATATTGCTGATGAGTATTTCAAAACAAAGGAGCAGGTGGAGCAGCTCAATGAGGATCTTGAAAGGCGCGACAAGGATCTTTACGATGTCAAGCATAATCTTGTATCTGAAATGAGCAAAAACGAGGCCCTTGAAGCGACAATGCAGGAGATGCGCGAGGAGATAAACGCAAAGGAGAAGAAGATAGTTCAGCTTGAGACTGAGCTTTCACACTCCCGGGACATCAGACCTCAGCAGCATCCCGTACAGCAGCATTCCCTGCAGCAGAGTCCGGCGCCGCAGCATTCCGCACAGCAGCACCCCACACAGCAGCATTCCGCACAGCATCCCGCAGCGCAGCATCCCGCGCCGCAGCATAATGACAGGGGAGCAGTTAAAAAGAGCTGATGCCGTACCGGAAGCCTGAGTTATTATCCCCTGCAGGCAATATGGACTGTCTGATGGCGGCTCTCGCCGGGGGATGTGATGCAGTATATGCAGGCTGCGACAGATTCGGAGCGAGGGCGTATGCCGGGAATTTTACGCCTGAGGAATTTGTCGAGGCAATAGACCGTATGCATATCTTCGGTAAGAAGATCTATCTTACCCTGAATACGCTTATCAAACCTGAAGAATTCAAGGATATACATGATTTTGTAAAGCCCTTTCATGAAGCTGGACTTGACGGAGTCATAGTGCAGGATATGGGAGTTATCCGGCTTTTGAATACTGAGTTTAAGGGCATGGAGATCCATGCTTCGACTCAGATGTCTGTTTCATCAAAATACGGAGCACGCCTGCTTAAGGATCAGGGAGTATCGAGGATAGTAACATCACGGGAATTATCTGTTAAAGAGATAAAAGAAATATCCCGGGAGACAGGCATGGAGCTGGAATGCTTTATTCACGGGGCGATGTGCTACAGCTATTCCGGGATGTGCCTTATGTCCTCCTTTCTCGGGGGCAGGTCGGGAAACAGGGGCAGATGCGCAGGTCCCTGCAGACAGCCCTACAGTGCAGGAAGGATAAAGGATAAATATCTGCTTTCGATGAAGGATATGTGCGCCCTGGATATACTTGACGAGCTGATGGAGGCGGGCATAAGCTCCTTCAAGATAGAGGGCCGGATGAAAAGTCCTGCCTATGTATATGGAGTGACTGAGATATACAGGCGCAATATAGATGAAATCCTTGCAGGAGACAGGAAGGGATACAGGCCTTCAGATGAAGACAGGAAACATCTGCAGGAGCTTTATTCCAGGGGAGGCATCTCAGACGGATACTATCACCGCCGCAACGGGGCTTGTATGATAACCATGGAAAAGGGGGCATATAAGCGTGAGGATAAGGACGAAAGCACTATAGAAAGACCGCGTTTTCCTCTCAGGGCAGATCTCAGGGCTTATGCCGGAGAGAGGCTCTGTCTTACGGTTGAGACATGCGGGGAACCGGTAAGCAGCGTATGTGTAAACGGGGAGATCGTGTCAAAAGCTGACAAAAGACCGATGTCTGAGGCTGATTTTTTTAAGCCGCTGAATAAAACCGGCGGATCTGATTTTGTTTTTGAGGATATTGCCGTGGATACGGACGGAATGAGCTTTGTGCAGATAAGGGAGATCAACAGTCTGAGAAGAAGGGCTCTGGAGCTTATGAAGGAAAGGCTTACAAATGATCATAAACGCTGTCTGTGAGAGAGGAGAGCAGGCAGAAGCGCTGTCGTCTGTACAGGGGCTCGGCAGGATATATTCCCCTGATAATATCATGCCTTATGTATTCAGAAATGAGGATGCCAAAAGGTGCAGACATTTCCTTGAGGAGGAATATGTTCTTGTGCGCAATGCCGATGAGATCGGCTTTCTCAGGGAGAATGATTATGCAGGAGAGATCGTGGCTGATCATACTCTCTATACATATAACCGGTTTTCCGAAGAAATGCTCGCAGGCCTTGGAGTAAAATATGATACTGCTCCTCTGGAGCTTACATACCGTGAGCTTTCGGAGAGGGGAATGGAAAAAAGCGAGCTTATGATATATGGCAGGGTTCCCATGATGGTCAGCGCAGGCTGTGTCTTCAGGAATACCAATGATGACAGATGCGGCAGGGAAGAGAGCGGAGAAAGGCAGAGATCCGTCATCCTCAGGGATCGAATGAAAGCAGGTTTTCCGGTGATATGTGACTGCACATATTGCTATAATATTATATTCAACTCCGTACCGAATTCCCTGCATAATGAAATGTCAAAGATCAAAAGGCTTAATGCAAGGAGCTTAAGACTGTATTTTACTACTGAAAAGCCGGAAGAGGCAGAGGAGATCGCGGGCTGTTTCCTCCGGCTTACCAAAGACGGAGATAATATACGGGATATTGAGGCGCTGCCATATAATGCCTACACAAGGGGGCATTTTATTAACGGGGTCACATGATATAGGATGATACGTCACAGATAATTGTTTAAGGATCAGTCATGGAATTAATCCGTGACTGATCCTAAGGAGCTGGGCTTGGCCGGATTATCGAAGTATTTTATAGCTGTATTTGTTATATTCTATACCTTCCACTGCTTTGCTGTCTTTTCATATAAAAATGAAGAGGACAGGAAGGTCTTTTATGTATTTCAGAATATACTCATGGTTATGACCCATGTACTGGGCTTTTATGTTCTTTATGTCCGATCAGGCGATACTGATATGCCTGTCCTTTGCATACTTGAGGAGATCGTGCTCTTTGCGATGATAGTCCTTTTCAAATATTTTTATCCGCGGGCCTCGAGACTTATCACCAATAATATATGCATGCTGCTGGCCATAAGCTTCGTGATGCTGGCCAGGCTCTCAACCGCGAGAGCCTGGAAACAGTTTGTGATAGCTGCCTTCGGGGTGGTCCTGGCTCTTATTATCCCGTTCTTTATCAGCAGGATACGTCTTATAAGAGACCATTACTGGATCGCAGGAGCAGCAGGCCTTGCCATCCTTCTGTTTATGATGACAATAGGCACGGTTACAAAAGGTTCACGGATCACGCTTACGATAGCCGGTGTTACTTTTCTCCCCTCGGAATTTGTAAGGCTTTTGTTCATATTCTTTCTTGCAGGGATGTTTACGGATAAGGAGTATTCAGATCCGGAAACCGGAAGACCCTCCATGCAGGTCATCATATCAGGCGCAGTTATGGCAGGGGCATATGTGGGAGTGCTTGCGCTCTGCAAGGATCTGGGAAGCGCTCTTATGTTCTTCATCATATTCATCTTTATGCTCTATGCTGCGACCAGGGCGCCTGTCGTGATAATAGGAGGCTTCTGCGGCATGACTGCTGCATCCTTTCTGGGGTACAGGCTGTTTGCCCATGTGAGGAACAGGGTCAGGGCCTGGCGGGATCCTTTTTCTGATATAGAAGGAGCCGGATATCAGGTTGCCCAGTCCCTTTTTGCCATAGGTACAGGCTCGTGGTTCGGCCTGGGGCTTATGGGAGGTTCGCCAAAGAGTATCCCCGAGGTTGCGAAGGATTTTATTTTTGCTGCCATCTCGGAGGAGATGGGAGGACTGGTGGCGCTTTGCATCATCCTCATAAGCCTGTCAAATTTCCTTATGTTCATGAATATATCAATGTCCATTAATCAGGCATACCTGAGGCTGATGGCAGTAGGTCTTGCGGTGAATTACGGGTTTCAGGTCATACTTACCATAGGAGGAGTGACCAAATTCATCCCTCTTACGGGAATCACGCTTCCACTGGTAAGCTACGGCGGGAGCAGTGTCATAGTGACCTTTATATATTTCTCGATAATCCAGGGGCTTTATGTGCTTTCAAGAAATGAGACTGAGAGCGGGATTTATCCCGGGGAGGAGCATACTGAAGAGGAAGCCGGAAAACATAAGGCTGAATACCGTGATGGTGAAGATCCGGAGGACAGACACCGGAAAGGAAGATCTTACAGGGACGGCAGATCAGGCCGTGATCTGCATGTGCATGAGAAAAACAAAAGGCGTTTTGATAATGAGGAGGCATATTACAGGAAAAGAAGATCAGACTATGGCCAGGGAAGGCAGAAACGCCGGAGGATACAATGAAGAACAGAGAATTATGGATGATAGTATATATTTTCCTTGCCATATTTCTTGCAATGACGGGGTATTTTGTCTACAATGTGCAGTTTGCAACGAAGGCTGTGATCAATGACAGTCATAATATGAGAAAGAAGGATCTGGCAAAGCAGGTCATCAGAGGGACGATATATGCATCCGATGGATCGGTACTTGCCCAGGAGGCCCTGGATCATGACGGCAATGAGGTGAGAAACTACCCTTACGGAAGGCTTTTTTCTCATGTGGTCGGTTTTTCCACTATGGGGTCTACGGGGATAGAAAATGCCGCTGATGTGGATCTTCTCACATCTAATGCGCCTGTATCGGAAAAGCTTCAAAAGGAGATGTCCGGTATCAGAAATACGGGAGACAGCATATATACATCCTTAAGACCGGATCTGCAGCAGGTATGCTATGCGGCTTTGGGAGATTACAGGGGTGCCATTGTTGTGATGGAGGCAAAGACCGGAAGGATACTCGCCATGGTGAGCAAGCCGGATTTTGATCCGAATACCGTTTCGGAAAACTGGGCTGAGATATCCGGAGATGAGGAGAATTCACCTCTTGTAAACAGGGCAGCGCAGGGACTGTATCCTCCGGGCAGCACCTTTAAGATCGTCACGCTTCATGAATATATGAGAGAGCATCCGAATGATTATGAAAGCTATGTCTATGACTGCAGCGGAAGGATAACTGAGGGGGATTCCACGATAGAATGCTACCACGGGAGTGTGCACGGTCACGAGGATCTGCTTGCATCCTTTGCGGAAAGCTGTAATACTTCCTTTACGAATATAGGCCTGTCACTTGATATACCAAAGCTTTCCGACACGGCGGACCGGCTGCTTTTCGGACGGGTGCTCCCGTCAGATCTGTCCTACAGCAGGTCGAGATTTTCCCTGAGCTCCGTCTCTGATACAAAGACTGTGATGCAGACCGTCATAGGCCAGGGAGAAACCCTTATAACTCCACTTCATCTGGCTCTTATCACCCAGGCCATAGCCAATAAGGGTACGATGATGAGGGCGCAGGAGATAGTGAAGAAAACCAATTATCAGGGGTTATTCCTTAAAGAGTACAAGCCTGAGATATACAAAAAGATCATGACGGTGCAGGAAGCCGAAGCCATGGTAAAATATATGAAGCAGGTCTGTATCACGGGGACCGGAAAGAAGCTTTCGGGACTCCCCTATCAGGTGGCGGGCAAGACGGGATCTGCGGAGTTCGGAACTGTAAAGGGAGCAAGCCACTCATGGTTTACGGGCTTTTCAAATCCCGATGACCCTGATATAGTAGTCACGGTGATAATGGAGAACGGAGGCTCCGGATCGGAAAATGCCGTACCTGCGGCAAAAAAAATATTTGATGCGTTTTACGGAGTGAACTGATGGCTGAGACAAAAGACAGAGAAAGCAGTAAATGGTATAAGCTTGATAATGCGGCCAAGATCATCCCCTCATCTGCCAAAGGGGCGGACACAAGGGTTTTCAGGATATGCTGCGAGCTTAAAGAGGATGTGGATCCGGATTTTCTCCAGGATGCCCTTGATGATATAAGAGAGGAGTTTCCTCTGTTTAATTGTGTGCTTAAGAAGGGATTTTTCTGGTATTATCTGGAGGACAGTGATCTGGAGCCGGAGGTGACCGAGGATCATCTGCCTGCCTGCTCGCCCATATACTATCCGGGAAGAGTCAATCTTCTGTACAGAGTCAGCTATTACAGCAGGAGGATAAATCTGGAGATGTTTCATGTGCTTGCGGACGGCACAGGCGGATTTGTATTCCTGAAAAGGCTTGTTTCCAGATACCTTGAGCTGTCACATGATATAGAATCGGACAGATACGAGGGAGAGACCTCCTCAGTTCAGGAAAAGGGCGGAGATGCCTTTGATCATTATTACACCAAACGAAAGCTGGGGGATCAGCTGAAGCAGGTAGGTAAGATATCCGTGGGACGGGCTTATCAGATAACCGGCGATATCGACAAAAACCTGATGCCGCATCTCATTGAGGGAGCTGTTTCCGCTTCAAGGATAGTTTCTCTTGCCAAGGAGAATGAGACCACGGTAGGGGTATATACCACATCGCTTTATATTCAGGCAGTGATCGACGCCATGAGCCTGAGCGAAAGGCAAAGACCTGTGGTGGTGCAGGTCCCGGTCAATCTGAGGCAGTTTTTCAGTTCGGATACAACGAGGAATTTTTTCGGGGTCATAAGCGTAGTATATTATCCGAAGCAGTATGACGGAAGCATAGCTTCGATCATAAAAGTTGTAAAGGAAGAATATGAGCAGCAGCTTTCCGAGGATAAGATAGAGGAGACGATGAATACATATGCCTCCTGGGAGCATAATATCGCAGTGAAGATGGTTCCGATCTGGATCAAGGATATCATCATCAGCTTCTTCAACGGAAGGGCAAAGAATGGAGTCACCACGACACTTTCAAATCTCGGCAGGATCCAGATGCCTGAAAGCCTCTCTCCCTATGTCGACAGGTTCTCGGCATTTATGGCTGCGCCTTCCCAGCAGGTGTGCATAAGCTCCTTTGGCGACAGGATGGTATTCGGAGAGGTTTCCCCGTATTCCACTCATGAGGTGATGCTGCATTTTTTCAGAAGGCTGGTAAAGCTCGGGGTGGATGTAGAGCTTTCATCAAATGATTATGATGAGGTTAATTTCGGAGGAAAACACGGCAAAAGCATCAGCAGTAAAAAAAGAAGATCCGGGGGCAGGAGCCGTAATACAAAGGAGCGGAAAAAATGAATTATTGTCCTAAATGCGAGATAATCATAAGAGGAAAAAAGAGCTGCTGTCCGCTGTGTCAGGGGAGGATAACGGATGTTCCTAAGGACCGCGCTGTCTGGGAGAGTGCCAGTGCGGACGCATTTCCCGTTCTGGACAGGAAGATCAGCTCCTTCACCTTTATCAAGATCGTCACCTTTTTATTTCTGGCGCTCGAGATATCTTTCGGCCTGGTCCGCTGGATGATGCGCGAGGATGCGCCCTGGGTCGGGCTGGTAATGGCAGGCATCTTTGTAGGCTGGCTGGATGTTCTGGCTGCCATGTATGTGAGAGGAAATCTGATCAAGCTTCTCACGGTAGAGGCTTATGTCGCTATAGCGGTGAACTGCTTTGTGGATCATATGACGGGGCTTCACGGCTGGTCTTATGCGTGGGTCGCGCCTTTTGTACTGCTGGGACTCGGACTGCTCACCATACTGATAGCCACGGCATCGGGACTCAGAAGAAGCGAATATGTACAGTATTTTGCCATTAATGCGGGGGTGTCTCTTCTGCAGCTTTTGCCGATAAAATATGAGATGAATCCCGTGCCGCTGCCGGCGCTTATAATAATAGCATTATATCTGATACTGCTTTCGGGACTCATGGTATTCCGGTACAGAGACCTGAAAACATCATTGGCCAGAAGGTTTAATGTTTGATATGGACAGAAGAAAAAAGATAGCCTCCAGAGTAGGAGAGCATATAGAAAACAGGATAGGGAAAACCGTCGAGAAGCGTCTGGAGGCTGACGATCTTGATATCAGTGATCCTTCGCAGATACCTGAGATAAAGCACTGGTACAGAGTGGGGCTGCCTGAGGGGATATCCGGTGACGGAAGCGGATATCATACCTATATAAGCAGGGGCAGCAATGATCATCTGTGCATAATCCTGTCCGGAGGGGGAGTGGCATGGAATGAATATACCGCAGCCCGTCCCGTCACAGGCGCCAAGGTGGCGGCAGGTCTGCCGAATTTCTACTGGAACAACCTTCGTCCCTTTACCCAGCTTATGAATATCAATATAGGCATAACAAATACAAGATCTTCTTCAAACCCCTTTGCTGACTGGAATTTCATAGTGGTGACCTATGCAACAGGTGATTTTCATATCGGCAACAGCGAGTTCAGCTATAGATCCGAAAACGGTGAGGAGGAGATACTCCATTTCGCAGGCCACAGGAATTTCAGAGAGAGCATGAAGGTGGCAGCGAAGCTTTTTCCTGCTCCTGATAAGCTTCTTATAGCAGGGAATTCCGCCGGAGCTTTTGCCGTGCCTGCTCTTGCAGGAGAGATATCAGAGGAGTATTATCCTGACTGTAAAGACATAACCCTGCTCTCAGACAGCGGCTTGCTGCTGTATAAGGACTGGAAGAGGACGGCAGAGGAGGTCTGGGAAGCGGATGAGGGCTTTGTTAAAAGGCTTCATTCCGATAATCCGACTGTTGACTGGTATGAGTCTCTGTATGCCCGATACGGCAGCAGATTCAGATATCTTTATGCAAGCAGTACAAAAGATTATCTGCTAAGTTCGTATTATAATGATATAATGACTAAGCAGTATAAGACTGACAGTGATGTTCAGGTAGTTTTTTTTGAGCAGCTGAAGACAATGGTAAGGCAGCTTAAGGAGATAACCGGTGATTTTCATTTTTATATATTTGACTGGCCTATGCTCCCGGCTGCCGTAGGAAAGGGAGGCACGGTGCATACTGCCTTGAAGGAGCTGAGCTTTTTTACAAAAAAGAGTGATAATCTGACCATGGCGGACTGGCTCTATGACCAGACAGACGGGATTGCCTATGATGTAGGTATGGGGCTTTTGAAGTGAAGTCTCCGCAATGGGCTCTTATAAGGTGAAAAGAGATTAATATATATGAAAATAAAACAATGGTATCAAAGAAAAAAGGATGAAGGATTGTCCTTAAGACTTATTTTTTCTGTAATGATCATAGTATCGGTGGCGATGACAGCAGGGCTTCTGTTTACCACCTACAGGACCTTCAGCTCCTATCATTCGATGTCCGATGCTACTGATGCGTATATGGAGCTGCAGGAGGCTGCAGAAAATCTGCTGAGTGCATCCGACTATCTTACCGAGGAGGCAAGATGCTATGTGGTCCTTGGAGACAGGAAGCATATGGATAATTATTTCACGGAAGCCGAGGTTACCAGGAGGAGGGAAGAAGCTATAAAGGTGATGGAGGAGCGTATCCCGGAATCTGCAGCGCTTTTCGCACTGAAGCAGGCAATGGAAGCCTCTGTGGCACTTATGGACAGGGAGTATTACAGCATGCTTCTGACGATGAAAGCCGAGGGAGATGAGCTTGTGCCCGAGCTGATGGCTGATGTCAGGCTTTCAGCTGAGGATGAAGCGCTCCCTCCTGAAGAAAAGAAGCAGCTGGCACAGCGTATGATGCATGATGACGGGTATTATGTACAGAAGAACAGGATACGTTCCGAGCTGAAGGAATGTATCGTGGACCTTAAGCTGGATACACACGGTGTCCAGACAAGCATGAGCAAACGCGCATACAGGGATCTGACGTGGATGACCGTACTGATACTGCTTCAGTCGGCAGCTCTTATCATGATGCTGATACTGACCACAAGACTTGGGATCAATCCGCTCCTCAAGGCTGTGGAGCACATAAAACGCGACCAGAGGATACCGATAATGGGAGCGAATGAGTTCAGGTATCTGGCAGGGACCTATAACAAGATGTACGCGAATTATAAGAGGAGCATTAACAATCTGTCCTTCAAGGCCCTTCATGATGAGCTTACAAATCTTTATAACAGGGCAGGCTACGATCTGATAAAAAAGAGTATAGATACCACATCCACAGCCCTGATACTTTTTGACGCCGATAAGTTTAAGCATATCAATGACAGTTTCGGACATCAGACCGGAGACATGATCCTTAAAAAAATGGCACTGGCGCTGAAGCAGAATTTCCGCCCCGATGATTATATTTTCAGGATAGGCGGGGATGAGTTCGTGGTATTCATGGTGCATGTGGATGATGGAGTACAGACTCTTATAGAAAACAAAGTATCGCAGATAAACAGGGAGCTTGCAGATACGAGGGACGGGCTTCCCGAGCTTTCCGTAAGTGTGGGAGTTTCCTTAAGTCAAAAGGAAAGGGATCCCCAGGAGATGTTCAGGGAAGCGGATCTGGCTCTTTATGCTGTCAAGGAAAACGGCAGGCATGGCTGCAGCTTCTATACAGATGATATGGAAATATACTGGGTTATGAATCCAGGGAATTATAAATGTTTTTTTAGCAAGAGGAGATATTTATGAAAACTGTCGCGATCATTTTGTTTGTTGCTATGTATGTTCTGCTTATCGCGCTGCCTAAAAGAAGAGCCATAGTGGCTCTTGCTGCAGCGGGGATATTCATTATACTGGGCATTCTCCCCTTTAAGGAGGTTCCCACAGCCATTGACTGGAATGTGCTGCTCATGATCCTTGGAACCCTGCTTCTCGTTGATTATTTCATTGAATCCAAAATGCCGAATCTGATAGCTGACAAGCTGCTTGATATAGCGCCTAACGTGATGTGGGTCACCATACTCATGTCTTTATTCTCCGGCATCATATCCGCCTTCATAGATAATGTGGCTACGCTTCTGATGGTGGCTCCCGTAGGACTTGCGGTATGCCGGAAGCTGAAGATAAACCCGGTGCCGATGATCATATCCATCGCTGTATCGTCTAACCTTCAGGGAGCGGCGACTCTTGTCGGTGATACCACCTCGATAATGCTGGCCTCCTATGCAGGCATGGATTTCACGGATTTCTTCTGGATGAACGGAAGACCGGGGATATTCTTTGCAGTGGAGCTCGGGGCGGTGGCCACTGTACCCATAATGATGTTCCTTTTCAGGAAGGATAAGGAGCCTGTGGATTCCACGGAAAAAACCGTGGTGAAGGATTATGTGCCGACCATAATGATGATAGCCCATGTTGTATTTCTCATCATAGCCTCCTTTGTACCGGATAAGCCTGAGATAACAAACGGCATCATATGTATGGCCTGCGGCGTTATAGGCATCATATGGGAATATGCCAAGGACAGGGACAAGGACAGGGTAGTGCGTGTGATCAAAAATCTGGACTATGACACCCTGCTTCTCCTTACCGGCCTTTTTGCTGTGATCGCCGGTATAACCGAGGCCGGGGTGATAGATGATCTTGCCGGTGTGATAGCATCGGTAGGCGGTACGAATCTTTTCCTGCTTTTCACGATAGTCGTATGGGGTTCAATGCTGATATCAGCCTTTATTGACAATATCCCCTATGTGGCGACTATGCTTCCCGTTCTTCAGGGCGTGACACTTGCAATGGGGGTTGAACCATATCTTTTATATTTCGGCCTGCTCTGCGGAGCCACCCTTGGCGGTAATATAACTCCTGTAGGCGCAAGCTGCAATATCGCGGGAGTAGGCATGCTCCGCAAGGAAGGACATGAGGTCAGCTTCGGGGATTTTGCCAGGATCGGAGTGCCCTTCACGCTGACGGCCACCCTGGTCGCCTATGTTTACCTTTGGGTGTTCTGGAGATAAGAAGCTTATTTATTTCGTTCGCGAGTATCAAAGAGAGATGAACATGAAAAACGGGAACAGGAAAAAGATGATAAGACGGAGTATATGCTTGCTGATCTGCATCCTGTTTTCATTTTGCATTTTCGCAGGCTGTGGCAGTGAAAATAATACAGGCCGGAACGTGACTGCAGAAGAAGCAGATGATAAGACCGGGTACAGCTGCTTCGACGTTCCCCTGGAGAGGAACGGTATCGGTCTTCATTTGGACTGTATTACGTTAAACGGGACAAAAACGGATAAGAATATCCTGCTCATCCATGGCGTGACTTATTCCTCCCATGAGTTCGATATTGACTATAAGGATTATAGTCTGGTCCGAAGGCTTGCACGCGAGGGTTATGCCGTCTGGCGTCTTGACATCGCAGGATTCGGTCAGTCTGATGAAGTGTCGGACGGATTCCTTCCTGATTCGGACTATGCGGCGGAGGATATCAATGCGGCGGTAGAGAAGATCGCAGAGGAGACAGGACAGGAAAGTATCGATGTGCTTGGCTGGAGCTGGGGGACAGTGACAACAGGGCGTTTTGCTGCGAAATATCCGGAGCATCTGAACCGGCTGATCCTCTATGCCCCGATCCTCAGCGGAATAGGAGAGTATGAAGTGACTGAGCCTTTCCATCATAACACCTGGGAACATGCCGCAGACGATTTCCAGAAGGATGGGAACGGTGCGATCGATCCTTCGATAGCTGATCCCGTGGTGGTTGAGATGTTCTGCTCCGGGTGCTGGCATTATGACAGGGAGAGCAGTCCTAACGGCGGCAGACGTGATATTTGTGTTTCGGAAAAGGAGAGGCTGATCGACCTTTCGGCGATCACAGTCCCTACGCTTGTGATCTGCGGGGATAATGATCCATATCTTGATTATGAACTGGTTGATTCTGTTCTGGATCACCTGCCGGAGGGCTCTGTATATGAAAAGATCAGCGGAGCATCCCACGTCGCATATATCGAAGCACCGTATTATCAGGATTTTCAGAACAGGCTGGTGAAGTTCCTGAATGACTGAGGCAGTACGGGCAAGGCCCGGTCAGAGGTCTTTGTCCGGATGCTCCTCCTGAGTGAGTGTTATATCCCTGCCGTCGCATACGGTTGAGATATTCCCGTTAAATGTATAATATGTTTTGATATCCCTGTCCTCAAGAAGCTCGACCAGCTCCTCATCAAGCACATCCTCTGAGGTGCTTACGACAGCGTAGAGGGGGGCGCTTTTTTTCAGCAGAGCCTTATCCTTTTTGTCATAGTGTCCGTGGTGGGGGATCTTGATCCAGTCACAGGATATATCATGATCCGCATCCAGTATCTGTTCTATACGGCTGTTTTCTATATCACCGGTGAAAAGCATACGGCAGTTTCCATAGGTTATCATATTGACAAGTGACATGTCATTATCCCTGTTTTTTTCATTGGAAAGAAGAGGAGCGGGATCATCTGCGGGGTAGACGGTGATCCCGGCTGCGCCGAAGCTGAAGTCCGTTATCTTATTGACAAAAATGACTCCGTCCCTGTCTGCCACACAGTCCATCAAAGGAGAGTAGAGCTTCTTTTCACTCACATAGTCCGGAAGATATATCCTCTCTGCGGGAATGCTCTCTATCAGCTCGACGGCACTGCCTATATGATCCTTGTCATAGTGAGTGAGCAGGATAAAATCGAGCTTTTCGATTTTGTTTTCATTCAGAAAGCCTGCTATCGTATCATAGGAATCATCGAGCCCGGTATCAATGATCCCCGTGGAATCACCGAGCATTACAACAGCAGCATCTGCCTTGCCGACATCCAGATCGGTTATGATCAGCTTCTCCCTGCCGGCATCCGGCTTTATTATCCGTGGCAGTACAATAAGACCTGCAAGTATACAGGCTGCCATGAGTATTATGATCATCACCGGTCTGCGTTTCATACTTCTTATTGTAAATTGTTTTAATGTCGTAAACAACAGGTTTTGATGACTTCTTGTGTGAGAAATCGGAAATGCACGCAAGAAGTCATACGTTATTACGATTGTGTTTTTGGCTTGGAGGTGGTCATGTGTTTCTTTCGGTCAGAG
>CAMUZQ010000018.1 GCA_947165275.1 uncultured Lachnospiraceae bacterium
GGATATTGCCGGTCTGAAGCATGCGACGAGATAGATCTTGATATTCTCGAAAAAGCCCTGTAGACTTATGGGAATTGTAGTTTATACCTTTTTATACCCCGTATAAAAAATGAAAAAGCCCGATTTCTCGGGCAAAACAACTAGCAGGTGATGGGAATCGAACCCACGTATCCAGCTTGGAAGGCTGGTGTTCTACCATTGAACTACACCTGCATCAGACTTAGATATTTTACAAGCGTTTTACTCCTTTGTCAACGATAAATTATAGCCAAGGTTTGATTTTTGATATTTCACGTGCTAATATCATGAAGATACGGGCTCTTGAGACGGCTTTTTTGGTCGGGGGATGACCCCGGCTTTGTTTTTTCTTAACAGACAACAGGTACGAGGTATTTGAGATGAAGATAACATTTGTTGGGGCTGATCATGAGGTAACAGGAAGCTGTCATTATCTGGAAGCATGCGGGAGGCATATACTTGTAGATTATGGCATGGAGCAGGGAAAGGATCTTTTTGAGAATATAGATATCCCTGTGGAGGCGTCGCGGATAGATTATGTGTTCCTTACACATGCTCATATCGATCATTCGGGACTGCTGCCCCTGCTCGCAAAGAACGGCTTTTCGGGAAAGATATATGCTACAGAGGCAACTGCGGATCTTGCAGGGATCATGCTCCGTGATTCAGCGCATATACAGATGTTTGAGGCTGAATGGCGCAACAGAAAGGCGAAAAGGAGTACGGATATCCCGCTGTTTACCCCTTTGTATGACATGCAGAATGCAGTCGAAGCCATCAGCTGTTTCGTCCCGGTTCCCTATGACCGCAGGACGGTTGTGGAGGAAGGCATAGAGGTAAGATTTACCGATGTGGGACACCTGCTGGGTTCATCTGCGGTGGAGCTCTGGCTTACAGAGGACGGGATCAGCAAAAAGATCGTCTTTTCAGGAGATGTGGGGAATAAGGATCAGCCGCTGCTGAAGGATCCCGGATGTGTGAAAGAAGCAGATTATGTTCTGATCGAATCCACCTACGGAGACAGGCTTCATTCTGCAGAAAAGGTGGATAATGTTGCAGAGCTTACCAGAGTTCTGGACAGAACCTTCGCGCGGGGCGGTAATGTGGTCATACCCTCCTTTGCAGTAGGCCGCACGCAGGAGATGCTGTATTTTATCAGAGAAATAAAGCAAAAGGGGCTTGTAAAAAGCTATCCCCAATTTAAGGTTTTTGTTGACTCACCCCTTGCAGTGGACGCTACAGAGGTTTTTCATAAAAACGGCAGGTCATGCTTCGATGAGGAGGCCATGCACTTTGTGGAGGAGGGGATCAATCCTCTGGATTTTCCCGGCCTGAATCTTGCGATAACGACTGATGAATCAAGGGAGATAAATGATATAGATGAGCCTAAGGTGATAATCTCGGCCTCGGGCATGTGTGATGCCGGAAGGATCAGGCATCATCTGAAGCATAATCTGTGGCGGCCGGAATCAACGGTACTTTTCGTCGGCTATCAGTCGGTGGGAACACTTGGCAGAGCTATCGTGGAGGGAGCCGAAAAGGTTAAGCTTTTCGGAGAGGAGATAGATGTAAAGGCAGAGATCTCAAAGATGATCGGGCTTTCGGGACATGCTGACAGGGACGGCCTTCTGGACTGGATGAGAGGCTTTGAAAAGAAGCCGTCAAAGGTTTTTGTTGTGCATGGTGAGGATAATGTGACAGAGATCTTTGCAAAGACACTCCATGATGAACTCGGACTTGATGCATATGCGCCCTTCTCGGGTACAGTGTATGATCTGGCAAAGGGCGTATTTGTCAATGAAGCAGCAGGTGTAAGGAAAGCCGTTACCTCCAGACATATGGGCAATCCTGTCTTTGAGAGGCTTCTCGCTGCAGGACAGAGACTGCTGTCTGTCATACGCAAAAATGAACACATGGCGAATAAAGATCTGGCGAAATTTGCAGATCAGATAGACGCGCTGTCGGATAAGTGGGGTTAAGCCATATGAAAGCTATCGTAGCCGTAGACAGAAACTGGGGCATAGGACTTAAGGGTAAGCTCCTTGTGCAGATCCCTGCGGATCAGAGGTTTTTCAGGGAAACGACCACGGGACATGTGGTGGTCATGGGAAGGAAGACTCTGGAGAGCTTTCCTCACGGCTCGCCACTAAAGGACAGAGTCAATATTGTGCTCACTACCGGGAAGACCAGGATCCCTGACGGTGTGGAAACGGCAGGAAGCATAGATGAACTCAAAAGGATACTTGAGCGATATGAGGGCGAGGAGATCTATTGTATCGGTGGGGCAAAGGTATATAAGGAGCTTCTGCCCATGTGCGATGAGTGCCTGGTAACAAAGATAGACGAGAGCTACGAAGCCGATGCGTATTTTCCTGATCTGGATGAGGATCCGGAGTGGGAGCTCGTGAAGGACGGAAGCGAGGAGGATGAACAGACATATTTTGACGTCATATACTATTTCTTGAAATACAGAAGAAAACAGAAATAAAAGGAGATCAGTACGATGGGAATCTATGAGGAGCTGCAGGAAAGAGGGCTTATAGCCCAGGTGACAGATGAGAAGGAGATAAGGGATCTTATAAATGGCGGGGGAGCAAGGTTCTATATAGGCTTTGACCCTACTGCGGATTCACTTCATGTAGGACATTTCATGGCGCTTTGTTTGATGAAGAGACTGCAGCTTGCAGGAAACAAGCCGGTCGTGCTCATAGGCGGAGGCACAGGATATATAGGTGATCCGTCGGGACGTACGGATATGAGATCCATGATGACTCCGGAAACCATACAGCATAACTGTGACTGCTTTAAAAAACAGATGGAACGCTTCATAGAGTTTGGAGAGGATAAGGCGATCATGGTCAATAATGCGGACTGGCTGCTCTCTTTGAATTACATAGATCTGCTCCGTGAGGTTGGCGCGCATTTTTCCGTTAATAATATGCTCCGCGCGGAGTGCTACAAGCAGAGGATGGAAAAAGGGCTTTCCTTCCTTGAGTTTAATTATATGATAATGCAGGCATATGATTTCTGGCACCTTCATGAAAATTACGGCGTGAATATGCAGTTTGGCGGTGATGATCAGTGGAGCAATATGCTGGCAGGTACGGAGCTCATAAGAAGGAAGTCAGGGGACGACTGTTATGCGATGACGCAGACTCTTCTTCTTAACAATGAGGGTAAGAAGATGGGCAAGACCGCAAAGGGGGCAGTGTGGCTGGATCCTGAGAAGACCTCACCCTATGATTTCTACCAGTATTGGCGAAATGTGGATGATGCAGATGTAATGATGTGCTTCAGACTTCTGACCTTCCTTTCCCTTGATCAGATAAAGGAGATCGGGGAGTGGGATGACAGCAGGATAAACGAAAAGAAGGAGCTTCTCGCCCATGAGCTTACAAGTCTTGTTCATGGCAGGGAAGAAGCTGACAGGGCTCAGGAGACTGCCCGCGGGATCTTTTCCGGTAATCTTGACACGGAGAATATGCCCGAGGCTTCTCTTGCTGACAGTGACTTTGTCGAAGGACGGGCTGATATCATGCAGCTTCTCGTGGCGGCCGGACTTGCAGGGACCAGATCCGATGCAAGGCGGCTGGTCCAGCAGGGAGGTGTATCCGTTAATGATGAAAAGATAACGGACATCAGACAGTCCTATACAAAGGAGGAACTGTCGAAGGGGATGGTCCTTAAAAAAGGTAAAAAAGCCTTTCGGAGGATAGTTTACAATTAAACTGCACTGTGGTAATCTATTATGTCATTGTTGACTTTTAGGAGCTTCCGCACGGTTTAAGTCAGATATAACACTACGCAATAATAGAGGAGAAGTATCAGTCATGAAGAAAAAAATTATGTCGCTTTTACTTGCAGCTGCGATGCTGTCAGGTGTGATCACGGGTTGCGGGAAAAGTGCCGCATCATCTGACAGTGATCTGGAGTACATTAAGGGTAAGGGAAAGCTTATCGTCGGTATTACGGACTTCGCGCCCATGGATTACCAGGATGATAACGACGACTGGATCGGTTTTGATGCAGATCTTGCAAGAGCTGTAGCTGCAGACCTCGGAGTTGAGGTGGAGTTTACGGAGATCGATTGGGACAATAAAATACTTGAGCTTGATAATAAGAGCATAGATGTGGTCTGGAACGGAATGACGCTGACTGATGAAGTCGCAGCTGCAATGGCGTGCACCAAACCTTATCTTAACAATGCGCAGACTGTTGTGGTCAAGGCCCAGGATGCAGCCACGTACAGTTCGGAGGATAGCATAAAGGGTCTGAAGTTCGCTGTGGAGGCAGGATCTGCCGGCGAGGCTTTGGCTAAGGAGAAGGGATATGACTACATTTCTGTATCATCTCAGGCTGATACGCTTATGGAAGTAGAAGCAGGAACTTCTGATGCTTCCATAATAGATTCACTGATGGCAGGAGCCATGGTCGGCGAAGGGACAAGCTATGAGGATCTTATAAATACAGTCGATCTTACGTCAGAGGAGTATGTGGTAGGCTGCAGGAAGGGATCTGATCTCGCGGCTTATATAGACGAGGAGATAAAGAAGTATACTGATGACGGGACTATCAAAAAGATAGCTGAAAAGTACGGGGTACAGGAAGCTCTGGTCAAATAACAGATGGCACTGACTGTTACACTTACTCTGCTTGAGGGTTTTCTCCAGACCATACGCCTTTTTATACTTACCCTTCTTTTTGCATTGCCTTTAGGGCTTGTCATAAGCTTCGGTTCCATGGCAAAGGCGCAGGCTGTCAGGGTACCTATAAGATTCATGATATGGGTCATAAGAGGCACACCGCTTATGCTCCAGCTTCTTGTGATATATTACGGTCCGGGGATCATAATGAAATCAAATGTCTGGGGATCGGGAGATACCGGCAGGTTTATAGCGGCTCTGGTTGCATTTGTGATAAACTACTCATGCTATTTTTCGGAGATATACAGGGGCGGCATCCAGTCTATCCCTGTAGGTCAGTACGAGGCCGGACAGGTGCTTGGCATGACGAAGCATCAGATATTTTTCAAGGTAGTTCTGCTGCAGGTGATCAAGCGGATAGTGCCTCCTATCTCAAATGAGATAATCACACTGGTCAAGGACACCTCTCTGGCGAGAGTCATAGCGGTATATGAGATAATCTGGAAAGGGCAGTCCTTCATCAAGAGCGCGGGGATAATCTGGCCGCTGTTTTATACAGGTGTATTTTATCTTTTATTCTCCGGACTGCTGACGCTTCTGTTCGGATTTGTAGAGAAAAAACTCTCGTATTTCAGGTAGGGAGATGGCGATACTTGAGGTTAAAAACTTAAAGAAAAGCTTTGATGATACCGAGGTGATCCGGGATATAAGCTTTACGATGGATGAGGGCGAAACTCTCACTATAATAGGCTCGTCCGGGTCAGGGAAGACCACGCTTTTGAGGTGTCTCAATTTTCTGGAGAGACCCGACAGCGGTGTGATAAGGGTTAAGGATGAGGTATTATTTGACAGTGATATCACCGGGACTGTTTCTGAGAAAGACATCAGAAACAGGAGATTGCATTTCGGACTGGTTTTTCAGTCATTTAATCTTTTTCCGCAATATACGGCCCTGGAAAATGTGACTCTGGCGCCTTTGCTTCTGGCAAAGGAGAATACGGGGATCGATCTGCCCGCAATAGAAGAAAACGCCAGGGGTCTGCTTGATGATATGGGACTTTCGGACAGGATGGGGAACTATCCTCATGAGCTTTCCGGAGGGCAGCAGCAGAGAGTAGCGATAGCCAGGGCGCTGGCACTGCATCCGGATATTTTATGCTTTGATGAGCCTACGTCGGCTCTTGATCCGGAGCTTACCGGAGAGGTGCTTCGCGTTATAAAGGATCTGGCAGGACATAACATGACTATGATAATCGTCACGCATGAGATGTCTTTTGCGCATGATGTATCGGACAAGATTCTGTTTATGGACAAGGGTGTGATCGCTGAAGAAGGGACGCCTGAGGAGGTTATCGATAATCCGCAGAACGACCGTACCATACAGTTCCTTGCAAATTATAAAAACGGAATGTAAAGTTGTGGCTTCCTGCATGCAAAACAGGAAATGCATGCGGGAATCTTTATTGTTTAGTGTACAAAGAGGAGGAAGAAATGAAAAAAAGACTGGTTGGTGTATTGTTTTTGACTTTGTGCTTGTCCATGCTCGCCATTCCCGGCTGCGGCAAGAAGGACGCCAAAGAGGAAGAGGAAGCTACGGAGGTAGCTGCAGAGGAGGTAGTCGAGGAGCCTGTGGAACAGGTTGACATACCTGTGCAGGAAGAGTATCAGGAGGAGGAAGTGGAATATGATTTCGGACAGGTGGGCCCGGATACAGTTTCTGATTCCTTGATCTCGGATGATTTCACAGCTGATGTGTCTGACAGTGTTTCACAGCCGGTGATCTCATCAGATGCCACAAGTGCTGATGCCGGCTCCGATGCGGCTTCAAGTACAGATACGAGTACAAGTACAGGCGCCGATACGGGCAATGTAGCTGCTATGAATGATACTAAAATGTATGCGACAGAATCTGTAAGGATAAGGAGAGAGCCTAATACTGATTCCGAGATAGCCGGAAAGCTTGCGGCAGGAGATGAGGTCACTGCTAACGGAAAAACCGGGGACTGGTACAGGATCACAAGGAATGGAGAAACCCTGTATGTCAAGGGGGAGTATCTGACGGAGACAAAGCCTGAAAAGAGCACGGATGACGCACAGACAACGGAAACAGATCAGATGGCTGAGAATACAGCAGCAAGCAGCTCAAGTTCATCTGCTGTGACTGCTGTAACGACGGATCCTCTGGCGGCAGCGGCAGCAAATGCGGCAGCAGCTGCAGCAGCTAATGCAACAACGGCAGCCACAGCTGCTACGGATGCAGCAGCCACCGGCACGGCAGCAGCTGAAAGCACAAGTTCTTCTTCATCTTCAGCTGCATCGACAGCTGCAGATGCGGCAGCGGCGACGGATACTGCAGCAGCGGATGCGGCGGCTCAGGCAGCGGCAGCCCAGGCAGCGGCAGCAGCGGCAAGTGCCGGAGGGACATACGATCTGAACGGACTTAAGGTAAATGCAACAGAGTATAAGGCTTTGCTTGATACCTGGAGATGGGCAACTAACGGATCTGATGAAGAGGCAAAAGAGCTGGTACTGCATCATTCGGCAGGAGATCTTGAGGCAGTGCTGAAATCAAAGGGCCTCAGATAGGATATTTTTTGAAGAGATTTACCTTTGCATTATTTACGGCTGTTCAGCTGATAATAGTCTCCCTGCTGCTTTTTGCGGCAGGGAGTACTGATTATTATATTAAAAGAGACCAGCTGTACCCCAATACGGTATATGCTGCAGCCGGTCTTGTTCTGACCGTGCTTCTTTGTCTTGTCATAAAAATATCGGGCGGACGTCTGGAGGGATTTCTGACAAGACATCTGAGACCGGTGATATTTTTCACCCTGCTGTTGTTTTTTCTGATCTCTGCAGCTTTGAACATAAGCGGTTTCTTCTATTCCGACTGGGATCCGATGGCAGTGCTTTATGCCGCTTTTGAGCTTGTACAGGGAAAAGGGGAGATCCTGACAGATGCTTATCTGTCAAATCATCCCAATAATCTTCTGCTTGTATGGATATATTCGATGGTCCTGAAAGCGGCAGGTATGGCCGGGCAGGGATCGGTTTTGGCAATAGTGGTATTTCAATGCATCATATCGACTCTGACTGCATTTATCGTATGGCGGATTATGTCGGATATATATATCGGCAGCAGAGTGATGCCCTATGTCGGACTGATCCTGTATGAGGTGTGGATCGGTCTTTCTCCCTGGTTTATCGTGACATATTCAGATCAGGCGGGGATCATTTTTCCTGTGCTGATCCTCAGACTCAGTCAGAGGATATCCCAGAGCAGGGACCGGGGCAGGCTTGCGGGAAGCAATCTTCTGTGGGGGGCTGTATCCCTTGTGGCGGGGACGGGATACTTCATCAAGCCGCAGATAGTGATCGCTTATATAGCAGTGCTGCTGTTTAACTTCCTTGACTGCCTTGACCGGGAGGTTAAGCATACCAGAGTCTTGAAAAACGGAGGAAATAAGGCAGGGCTGATGAAACGGGGAGCTGTTATCGCAGTGATCTCCGGCGTCTGCTTTATTCTTTCGTTCTTTTTAGTCAGGGGAATCGTATTTCCTTCTATGAGGATAGATATAGACGCGGACAGAAGCTTTGGCATGGCTCATTATTTTATGATGGGACTCAACAGGGAGACGGACGGCGTGTACTCCGATGAAGATACCCTTTATACGGATTCGTTTGATTCACCGGAAAAAAAGAGAGAAGCGGATATGGAGCTTGCGTGGCAGCGCATACGCGAGTATGGTCCGGCGGGGATCGCAGGCCATGCCGGGAGAAAGACCCTTGTCAATTATAATGACGGCCTTTTTTCATGGGGGGTAGATGGAAGGTTTTTTGCCGGAAGAGAAGCGGAGGATCTGGGAAACGTGGAAAAAACGCCTCTTACGGATGCAGTGTGGAGTTTTATCCTGCCTGAGGGAGCGGATCACGGTAAATATTCATCGATGCTTCAGATGTTCTGGATCATGATTTTGCTGATGTGCATCGTAAGCGGGGGAGTGGTCGGAGGGCATTTGCTCAGAGAGGGAAAGAAGCCTCCGGGAGGCGGGATAAAGGTGCCGGATGATATCTATATAGTCATGCTTGCGCTCACAGGTCTGTTTTTCTTTGAGCTTTTATTCGAGGCGAAGGCAAGATATCTCTTTATCTATACTCCGTATTATCTTATACTGTCTGTGTACGGATTGTTTGCTGTGTTAAAGAGGCTCAAATGGGTGTAATAAAGGATTTCTTCAATCCCAGAAAGAAAATAGAGATACGTGGTATGTCCGATAATTTCTATGCGACAGACGATTGTGACGGCTGCGGGGAATGCTACCGCAGGTGTCCAACGGGGCATATCAGGATGATAGACGGAAGACCTGACTGGGGGAAGCCCTGTCTTATGTGTGCCCAGTGCGGAACGGTCTGCCCCAGAGATGCCATCAGATACGGGAGGCCGGAGAAAAAATAGGACTTTTCATACAGAGGCCGGGGCGTAGATCAAGTCCCCTTTATTGACCGTGATATAAGAGCCGGTGATATCACTGAGCTCTTTGTTTTTTGCATCGAATGAGTCGGACGGTACTGCCAGCCTGTATTCGACCTTGTCTGTGTAAATTGCATCCAGTCTGGTGATATCATTTTTTGAGATAAAATGATCTATGGAGCCGGTATAGGTATAGTCAAAAATGACCGTGAACTGCTGCATCAGTGTCATCCTGACTGTGACGGAATCAGCAAGCGCAGTCTTTGCAGCATCTGTATAAGCCCGTACAAGTCCGCCCGTGCCCAGGAGAGTACCGCCAAAATATCTTGTGACCACAAGAACGACATCCTTGAGACCGGCTCCTGTCAGTACTTCGAGTATAGGGGCTCCTGCCGTGCCTGAGGGTTCACCGTCGTCAGATGAATGCACTATATCGGGGGCGCCGTCCTTTCCTCTGATTATATATGCGCTGCAATGATGCTTGGCATCATGATATTTTTTCTTTTCAGTGCGAAGTATATTCTCCGCTTCGGATACGGATGATATATGTCTTATTATCCCTATGAATCTGGAGCGCTTCACCTCCACGGCAGAATCGCCCCCCTTCGTAACTGTCATGTAATCCATGGACTTATTCTATTACTCTGAAATAAAAATGTCGATATTTTATAACTCTGAAAAAATGTCAGGTCTTTGTGAAAAGTGCACAACGAAACAGGGAATAAACTGTAAAAAATATGAAAAGTGTATGTCAACCGGTTGACACATGTCAGAGACTGTGATAAGGTATCATCAACAAGGAATTCCATGATAAGTCAAATGACTGCAAAACGAACAGGTAATACACTATGGAGGAATTAATAATGAAAATGAAACGGATCCTGGCAATGGCAATAAGTACTGTTATGACGGTAACCATGCTCGCAGGCTGCGGCGGACAGGGAGCACCTGCTGACACATCAGGTGCAGCAGGAGAATCAGGCGCGGCAACTGAAGCGTCAGGAGATGCGTCAGGCAGACCTGTGGTTACTATCCTTAATTCCAAGATGGAGATCCAGGAGCAGCTGGAGGAAATGGCACAGGCATACAGCGAATCACACGATGCTGATCTTGAGGTTTATTATTCAAGCGATACGATAGCAGCTCATCTTTCTACAAGATATGCTGCAAATGAGCCCTATACCCTTGCGATGGTAGATGCAAAGGATGTGTATTCACTGGCTGCAGAGCATGCAGTAGATCTCAGCTCTGAGGACTGGGTAAAGGATACAACGGAAGCTATCAGCGTAGACGGCAAGGTATACGGCTTCCCTGTATGCGTAGAGGCCAGAGGCATTATCTACAATGCGGATGCAATAAAAAAGATCACAGGCAAGGACTTCGATCCTGAGAGCGTCAAGACTCTTGATGATTTCAGCGCACTCCTTGATGAGCTGAAGGCCGGCGGCATGGCAGCTCCCACTGGAATAATGAAGGAGGACTGGTCTCTTGCAGCTCACTATCTTGCAGAGGTTTATGAGCAGCATGATGATCCGGATGCTTTTTTACAGTCTCTTCATGATGGTTCTGCGAATATTATCAAGGATGATATATTCAATTCAATGATGGACACATTTGATGTTTTGAAGGCAAATAACTACGCAGCAGGCAATGCTATCTCCGCAGAGCGTGAGGTTACAGAGCAGAAGCTTGCCGAGGGTGAGATCGCATTTATGTTCGGAGGAAACTGGGACTGGTCTGTTATAAATCAGTATGATTACTCAGAGAATATGGGCATAATGCCTGTTCCCCAGAATACATCATCCGATGCTAACACCAAGCTTGTAGGCGGCGGTTCAAAGTACTTCTTCATTGATTCTTCTGACAACACATCAGAGGCACAGGTACAGGCTGCCAAGGATTTCCTTAACTGGCTGGTATATGATGAAGAAGGACAGAAGTTCATAGTAAATGACTGCGCACTGGTTCCTGCATACTCAAATATCACACTTGCAGTATCGGATCCTTTGGGAAGCTCAGTGAAGGCATATGCTGACAAGGGCGCGCTTATAGCAAACTACAACTACTGCCCGGATGATCATTATTCAAAGCTCGGAGCTGCTTTCCAGGAGTATCTCGGCGACAAGAGCGACAGGGAAGGCTTTGCAAAAGCTATCGATACATACTGGCAGGATGCTACTCTTACCGAGCATTGAGCGGTATAGCTGCAGTAAAACACCAAAATAATCATTCTTTACGAATTACATACGGGATGCCTCACAGGCATCCCGTAACTATAAAAAGTCCTTAACCTTGCAGAGAGGTCGAGAAATACAGTCGGTCTCAATCGTGAGTAAGAAGTGTAAATCGGGAGATAGGTTAAATAAGGGGGAAATATGAACAGAAATAAATTATCATATAAGGTATCCCAGTATCTGACATTTGCAGGACCGGCTCTGATCCTTTTCCTGGGTACCGTGATCATTCCTTTTGTATATGGACTGTACCTGACTTTTACAAGCTGGGACGGGATATCAAGGGAGAAGCCTTTTGTGGGTGGTGACAATTATGTAGCAGCCTTTACGGATACAGCCTATTGGCAGGCTCTGGGACGTACCATGGTATATTCCTTTTTTGCGGTAATATTGATCAATGCGCTTGCCTTCTTTCTTGCGTATCTGGTGACAAGCGGAGTGAAGGGAGAGAATTTCTTCAGAGCGGGATTCTTCGTTCCAAACCTTATCGGCGGTATCGTACTTGGTTATGTATGGAAATTTGTATTCAACAGGGCGTTTGTGGCAGTTGCCGATGCGATAACAGGCGGCTCCAATCCATCCCTGCTTTCCACGCCCGGCGGCGCCATGTTCTGTCTTATACTTGTTTCGGTATGGCAGTATGCAGGCTATATGATGCTGATCTACGTGGCAGGATTCATGAGCGTGCCGGATTCCCTGAAGGAAGCGGCTATGATAGACGGGTGCACCCCCGCTCAGGCCATGAAGGATGTGACCATACCTTTGATGCGCGCGAGCTTCGTACAGTGTATTTTCCTCAGCATAACAAGATGCTTCATGGTTTATGATGTGAACCTTTCGCTGACCAAGGGCGAGCCCTTTAATTCTTCGGTGCTGGCAGCCATGCACGTTTACAACCAGGCATTTACATATAAGAATTACGGAACAGGTCAGGCTGAAGCGCTCATTCTTTTTGTGATCTGCGCTATAGTCGGTGTGACACAGGTTTATATCGGTAAGAAAGGAGAGGTGGGAGCATAATGAACGATTCACAGAAAGCATTACAAAAGAAAAAAATAATACATGCTGTCATGCTGGTGGTACTGATAGTTTTGTTCTTCCTGTTTATTTCGCCTTTTCTCCTTGTCGTGATAAACGTATTTAAGACAAAGGCGGATATAACATCCAATCCTCTTGCGCTTATTGGAAAGCATGGCTTTACTGTTAAGAATTTCCCTGAAGCGATGAAAAAGATGAGCTTCTGGACGGTTTTCTTTAATTCCGTGGTGATAACCTGCTCGGCAACGGTTTTGACCATAATCTTTTCGGCAATGGCGGGCTTTGTGATCGTAAGGAACAAGTGGAAGGCCTGTACCCTGCTTTTTTCTCTCATGGTCGCATCCATGGTCATACCCTTTCAGGTGCTCATGGTTCCCCTGGTTTCTGTTTACGGAGGCATAGTAGGTGTCCTGAACCACAGACTTACGCTTATACTGATGCACACAGGCTTTTCAGTATCGATGGCTACCTTCATGTTCCACGGAGCGATATTTACCAATATACCCATAGAGCTTGAAGAAGCTGCCTTTATAGATGGCTGCAACAGATGGCAGACCTTCTGGAAGATAGTTTTCCCGCTGCTGAAGCCTACTATCGCAACTATTACGATAATCGACGCCATGGCATTCTGGAATGACTATCTGCTCCCGAGCCTCGTGCTTCAGAAAAAAGAGCTTTATACGATACCTATAGCGACTCAGAGCTTCTATGGTACTTATTCCACAGATATCGGTCTGGTAATGGCCGCTCTGCTTCTGGCAATGCTGCCGATACTTGTACTGTATCTCTTCCTTCAGAGATATATCGTCAAGGGTGTTACTTCCGGCGCTGTAAAGGGATAAGAAATGAGACTTGCGATTACAGGAGACTATCTTGCCGTTCCCGTGTGGACCAATCCTGACAATTGGAATAAATACAGTCTCACGGTGAGAGCCGGCGGCAGACTTATATATACCTTCCGGTTGCCGGCGGAAAAAGGCGAGAAGGGAAGGGACTGTGATTATCACGCATATCTTCCGATGAAAGATATGACCGGCGGGGATGCTGAGGCTGAGATCCATACCGACGCTCCCTATCCGGTGGCTGAGGGATGTTATTTTACGGACAGACCTGTATTCGAACCTGAGGGGGAGGATGGAGGCGGGCTTCATTATCACGCCCCCTATGGTTCGCTTAATGATCCGAACGGACTTGTATATCATAATGGTATCTGGCACATGTATCACCAGCACAATCCCATGGATAATGTATGGGGGAATATGAGCTGGGGACACGCTGTATCAGAGGATCTTATCCATTTTCATTTTCAGGGGGACGTCCTCTTTCCTGAAAAGGGCGGCACCATGTTTTCGGGCTGCGGTATGGTAAACACACCAGAAGCCTTTTCCCTTCCGGGAGATTCTCTGCTTTTTTATTATACATATGCGGCGGAGGATGAGACTCCTGAGGGGGGTGAGACCCCGAGGCATTTTACGCAGAGAGCCGCTTTCTCAACGGACGGAGGCTATACTCTTCGGAAGATCGAAAACTGGGAGCTCCCGACGATAGCTTCTGAAAACCGGGATCCCAAGGTTTTTTATCACGATGCCAGCAAAGCATATATAATGACCTTGTATTTGACGGAAAACAGGTTTATGATCCTGAGATCCGTAAATCTTACAGACTGGGAAAAGACTCAGGAGATGAGCCTGCCGCCTATGTGGGAGTGCCCGGATCTTCTGGAGCTGTCAGAGGATAAATGGGCATTTATGAGCGCAGATGGATATTATTACATCGGCAGCTTTGACGGCTTTTGTTTCAAGTCAGAAACACCCATGCTTTCTCTTTATGCCAATAGCATACCATATGCTGCGCAGAGCTTTTCAGGCGTTTCGGGAAGGATCATTTCCACTGCCTGGCTTCGTACCGAAAATCATGGAGAAAACTGGCATGGAATGATGTCAATACCCAGAGAGCTCACTCTGGGAAGGGATGAGGGATCGTACTATATAAGGCAGTCCTTTATCCGGGAGGCATCATGCTATATAATGGAAACGGAGGACGGGCTTTTCATAGAGGATGATCTTGTCAGAGAAGAGCTTGATCCCGGCGGACATATGCTTAAAGTGGAGCAGTTGTATTAAATAACAGGACAACAGTCTTTGTGTTTTCAGGAAACAGGGGTTAAGGAGGAGCAGGTTTGGCTACAATAAAAGACCTGGCAAAGGAAGCGGATCTCGCTGTGGGAACTGTGTCCAGGGTGCTGAATAATCGTGGATATATAAGTAAGGAGACCAGGAATAAGGTTTATTCCGCCATGAAGAGGATAGGCTATTCGCCTAATGCCTTTGCTCAGGGGCTTTCCAAAAAGAAAATGGACTGTATAGCGGTTATTGTCCCGCACATCGTTCATCCTTATTTTGCAAAAATGATCTCCCGCCTGGAAAAGGAAGCTTCAAAAAGGGGCTATAAGGTCATAATTTTTAATTCAAGCGGAGATGCTGCAAAGGAGAGTGATGAGCTCCTCAGGTATCAGAGCAGCTTTATTTCAGGAGCGCTGCTTTTTTCCGCGGATATATCCGCAGAGGCTCTCATGAATTTCAGGATCCCACTGGTGCTTGTGGAAAGAGAACCTGCAGGAAATGCGGTAAGCATACAATGTGACAATGTAGCGGGGGGCAGACTTGCAGCAAATCATCTGATCAAAAAGGGCTGCAGAAATCTGATCGTTATCAGCTCGTTAAACACCGCTGACATGCCGGGTGACGACAGAGAAAATGAGTTTGTAAGGGTCTGCAGCGAAAGCGGAGCCACGGTGAAGCGCTACAGTGCCGGCTCTGAGCAGTACATTTCACTTGATTATCATGATCTGATATGCCGGGCGCTCAATGAAAATCCTGATTGTGACGGCATATTTGCCACATCAGACCTTATAGCAGCACAGGTGATACAGGAATGCGGCAGAAAAGGACTCCGAATCCCTGAGGATATAAAGCTTGTAGGTTTCGATGATGTGGAGCTTGCGGGGCTTACGACTCCCACTATCACAACTGTTCATCAGCCTATACGTGAGATAGCAGAGGCTGCCATTGAAACCATTGAAAAGCTTAATGAAGAAAAAAAGGTTCCGAGGAAGATCGTTCTTCCGGTTACATTGATAGAAAGAGATTCTGCATGATCCTTCCCCACCGGTAACAGACAGGCTGTACGGTGAAAAAGATATGAAGATAAGAGAAAGAAACTTATGACTGAATTTGATAAAAGATTAAATGAATACTATGACGAGCTGAAATGGCTTTATTTCAGCCTTTACGGCGAGGATCATGCGGCACTTGATTATTTCTGCGATGTGCTGAGAAGATCCTATAAGGAGCGCAGCGCCGGACTCAGAAAATGGGACAGAAAAAGGACGGCCGATCCGGACTGGTACAAGGACAATAAGCGTTTCGGGATGCTCATGTATGTTGACTGCTTTGCAGAAAACCTGAAGGGCGTCCGCAAGCATCTTCCGTATATCAAAGAGACGGGGATCAATTACCTGCATCTGATGCCCATATTAAAGAGTCCGGAGGGAAGAAGTGACGGAGGCTATGCTGTCTCGGATTTTCGTTCGGTGAAACCGAGACTCGGGACCATGGAGGACCTGACAGCGCTGGCAGAGGAGTGCCATAAGGAAGGGATAAGTATCTGTCTTGACTTCGTCATGAATCATACCAGTGAGGATCATGAATGGGCGGTTAAAGCCAGACATGGTGACGCCGAAGCTCAGAGCCGTTATTTTTTCTATGATGACTGGAGCATACCCAATGAATATGAAAAGAATGTTCCCCAGGTATTTCCGACTACCGCTCCCGGTAATTTTACCTGGTGTGAGGAAGCCGGAAAGGTTGTGATGACAACCTTCTATCCCTATCAGTGGGATCTGAATTACAGAAATCCCGTTGTTTTTAATGATATGACGGAGAATATGCTCTATCTCTGCAACAGGGGAGTGGACATAGTACGTCTTGATGCGACACCTTATATCTGGAAGACTTTGGGGACAAACTGCCGCAATCTTCCGGAGGTTCATACTCTGGTTCGAATGATGCATATCGCGGCCGAGATAGTATGCCCGGGCACGCTGCTTTTGGGTGAGGTCGTGATGGAGCCCAGGGAGGTGGTACCGTATTTCGGCTCGGTGGAGAAGCCTGAGTGTCACATGCTCTATAATGTGACTACCATGGCCAGCATATGGCATACCGTGGCGACAAAGGATGTGAGACTTCTGGCTGATCAGCTTGGAAAGGTTTTTGCTCTTCCTAAGGAGTACATTTTTCTGAATTATCTGCGCTGCCATGATGATATAGGATGGGGACTGGATTATGGTTTTCTTAAGAGCTTCGGAATAGAGGAGGTGTCACACAAAAAGTATCTCAATGATTATTTCCGGGGTTATATTTACGGGAGCGAATCAAGAGGGGAGCTTTATAATGATGATCCCGGACTCGGCGATGCGAGGCTTTGCGGCACGACCGCATCCCTGTGCGGTATCGAGGCAGCCGAATATGAGCGGGACAGAAGCAAGCTTGAAAGGGGCATAGCTCTTGATATCATGCTTCATGCGTTTCTCCTCACTCTTTCCGGAATACCGGTGCTGTACAGCGGTGACGAGATAGGACAGCTCAATGACTATACGTATCATGAGGATCATCTTAAATCATCTGACAGCAGATATCTCCATCGTGGGAGCTTTTCATGGGAGGACGCAAAGAAGCGCAGCAGTGACAGTACAAGAGAGGGCAGGATATTCAAGGCGATAAGGCAGCTTCAGAGCCTGCGCGCAGAGCATGAGGTGTTTGACAGCACGGCTCTTATACGTCTTATCGATGTATGGAATAACAGTGTGCTCTCTGTCTGCAGGGATCATAATGGAGAGAAGCTGGTCTCATTTTTCAATTTCAGCCCGGAAGCCCAGACGGTACATACAGCCGAAACAGAAGAATATATGAACATGCTGACCGGAGAGAAAGGTGAGAAGCTCGAGGATGTGACGCTTCCTCCCTATGGATTTGCATGGTTCATACACAATTAAAACAAATCCCTTGTGTTTTGAGTGACAGTGTGGTAATATATACGTCGCTCGTGCAACTTGACGGGCGATAACATAGGAGATGAAAGCGAGGCCGCCGGTCGGAAACCGGCAGCTCACGGAAAGGACAACAGGTTAAAGAAATGAAAGCAGATATCCATCCTGAATATCATCAGGCGACAGTTACATGTCACTGCGGCAATACTTTCACGGTAGGTTCGACGATACCGGAGATCCGTGTCGAGATTTGCTCAAAGTGCCATCCTTTCTATACAGGACAGCAGAAGGCTGCACGTGCTGACGGACGTATAGAGAAGTTCAATAAGAAGTACGCAGCAAAGAACTAGTGAACTGAGCATACCGTCCTTTTTCGTATGGAAAAAGGACGGTATCTTTTTTTTTAAATACGGGACGGTCATATGGAAAACAAAACTTGCCCGATATCAGGTACGATATACAGCGGAATAGGCGGCCAGGCGGTCATGGAAGGCGTGATGATGCGCAATAAGGATGATTATGCCGTGGCGGTAAGGCGGGCTGACGGGGAGATCGTGGTCAAAAAAGACGAATACCGCGGGGTGATAGATAATAAGACAATATACAGGATACCTGTAGTCAGAGGAGTTCTTTCATTTATCGATTCCATGGTGCTGGGGCTTTCCACTCTGAATTTTTCATCGGATATATATATAAAGAGCGAGGAAGAGAAGGAGAAGAGGGAAAAGGGCATCACAGATACGGAGGATCAGAAAAACGAGGAGGAGAGCCGGGCGAAAGATACTGCGTTATCGGCGGTTATCACGATAGTCGCTCTGATACTTGCCATGGGATTGTTCATGGTGCTTCCTTATCTGGCAAGTCTTCTTTTCAGGCCTATTACAGGAGACGGTATAGCGCTTTCTCTCATCGAGGGAGTGATAAGGATACTCATATTCATAGGATATATCAGGGTCATCAGCCTGATGGAAGATATAAGGCGAGTGTTCATGTATCACGGGGCGGAGCATAAATGCATAAACTGCCTCGAAGCGGGGCTTCCTCTTACAGTTGAGAATGTAAGGCAGGCAAGCCGGGAGCACAGACGCTGCGGTACAAGCTTCCTGCTGTATGTGATGGTCATCTCGATCGTTTTTTTTGCCTTTATCCAGACGGACACAAGATGGCTTAAGATCGTCATGAGGATAGTTCTGATCCCTTTAATAGCCGGAGTATCCTACGAGTTCATAAGGCTTGCTGGGAAGTCGGACAATCCGCTGGTAAGGGCTTTCAGCAAGCCGGGGCTTATGCTGCAGAAACTTACCACAAGGGAGCCCGATGATGAGATGATAGAGGTGGGGATACGCTCTGTGGATGAGATATTCGACTGGAGGGGATTCCTCAGGGAAAATTTCGGGGAAAAATCTGATGATGACCTTCAATGACCTGCTTCGGGAGGGAGTAAGCCTCCTTGCTGAGGCCGGCATAGAGGACGCTAAGACAGACGCGGCCATTCTTCTGGAGTATATGACGGGTATGGACAGACACGAGATGCTCATGCGCGGACAGGAGGCATTGGGAGAGGGAGAAGCAGAGATTAAGGACAAATACCTTGGACTCCTGAAAAGAAGAAAGCTTCGTGAGCCGGTACAGTATATTACCGGAATGGCAGATTTTATGGGGCTGAGATTCAGGGTAAATGAGAATGTCCTGATCCCCAGATTTGATACTGAATTCCTTGTCGAAGAGCTGATGATCGAGATAGGAGACGGAGCATCGCTGCTTGATGTCTGTACCGGCTCGGGCTGTATCCTTTTGTCGCTCATGAGCTATAAGAACGGGATAAAAGGCACCGGGACGGATATTTCAGGGGAGGCGCTCGCAACAGCGGAAGAAAACGAAAGGGCGGTTTTTTCCGGAAGGGGGAGTGAACATGAGCCGGTTGACTGGATCCTGTCGGATATGTTTGAAAATGTCGAGGGAGCATATGATTATATTGTGAGCAATCCGCCGTACATACAGTCAGAGGTCATAGATTCGCTTATGAGTGAGGTTAAGGATCATGAGCCGCGCACGGCTCTGGACGGCGGCAGGGACGGACTTGATTTTTACAGGATCATAGCCCTGAATGCCGGGAGACATCTGAAAAGGCATGGTAAGCTTTTTCTGGAGACAGGCTATGACGAGGCGGAGGCTGTGAGCGGACTGCTCAGGGAAAACGGTTTTACATGTATAAAGATAAAAAAGGATTACGCAGGCAATGACAGAGTGGTCATAGGGGAATATCATGTTTGAAAATGTCGAGAATATAGTATTGAAATATGATGAGCTGATGAGACGGATATCCGAGCCGGATGCCGCCTCCGACAGCGGCAGATACATGGAACTGATGAAGGAGCAGGCAAGCCTTATGCCTGTTGTCGAGGCATATAAGGCATACAGGGATAATGAAAACACAATAGCAGAGTCGCTCCAGATAATTGATGAGGAATCGGATCCGGAGATGAAGGAGCTTGCGAGAGAAGAGCTGGCCGGAGCGAAGAGCAGACAGCCGGAGCTCGTACAGAATCTCAGGCTTCTGCTGCTACCCAGGGACCGTAATGATGACCGCAATGTAATCATGGAGATAAGAGCCGGCGCAGGAGGAGAAGAGGCAGCGCTCTTTTCATACGATCTCTATCGCATGTACACCCATTATATAGAATCAAAGGGCTGGAGCGCAGAGCTTATGGAGTATGAGGAGACCGGCATAGGAGGAATGAAAAACATATCCTTCATGGTAAAGGGCGCCGGAGCCTATTCTGTACTGAAGTATGAATCAGGAGTACACAGGGTACAGAGAGTGCCAGAGACCGAATCCGGAGGAAGGATACATACATCAACGGCAACCGTTGCTGTGATGCCGGAGGCGGAAGAGGTTGATATAGAGATAGATGAAAAGGATATAAGGATAGATGTCATGAGAGCCTCCGGGAACGGAGGACAGTGCGTTAATACTACGGATTCGGCCGTGCGTCTTACTCACTATCCTACAGGGATCGTGATCTATTCACAGACCGAGAAATCACAGCTTCAGAATAAGAACAAGGCTTTCGCCCTGCTGAGATCCAAGCTGTATGATCTTGAGCTTCAAAAGAAGCAGGATGCGGAATCAGCTGAGAGAAGAAGCCAGATCGGAACCGGAGACAGATCTGAAAAGATAAGAACCTACAATTTCCCGCAGGGGAGGGTGACTGATCATCGTATTCATCTTACGCTCTACAGGATCGATGATGTGATGAACGGCGATCTGGGAGAGATAATCAATGCCCTGACAGAGGCAGACAGGGCGGCCAGACTGGCGGAAACCGGTGAGGGAGCCTGAGGATAAGGCTGAACGGGCTTTGGTAATCAAACATGATATGATATAATATGCTTTGCGGCTTTTTTCATGTGACAGATCAATTTTCAGAGGAGGATTTATACAGGCTGGGATGGCGGATACGTCAATAAGCGAAGAAAACAATATAAAGGAGCTCAGACGGGAGCTTGACAGGACCAGAGATGAACTCAATATTCTTCTCTCCAGTATGCCCGGCGGCGTAATGAGCTATGATGCAGATACCGGCAGGATATTGTATGTGAACGAGGGGCTGCTTACGATCTTCGGCTGTGGAGAGAAGGAATTCAGGGAACATTTCATGGACAGCTTCAGTCTCTTTGTAATGAAGGAGGATCGTCACCGGGTAAAGGATCTTATAGACACCCAGATACAGTTTTTTGATCATATAGAGCTTAGCTACAGGTCAGTGGGACTCATGAAAGAGGTGGTTTGGCTTACGCATAAGGCAACGCTTCGAAGAAATGATGACGGACAGAGGGTTTTTTTCTGTATTCTTACTGACATAACGGAACAGAAAGCCATACAGGAGCAGCTGCAGGCGACCAATGATCAGCTCTATATGGAGACGGAGCGCTTCAAGCTGATAGAGGAAGCCATAGACAATGTTGAGTATGATTACAACGTGGAGAGTGATAATCTTTCCATCTCAAGAAAGGATGCCTCGGGAGCGAGGTACTGGAAGAATGTCGATAACGCCTTTAAGGGTACTTATGTCTATGATTCGGTACACCCGGATGATATAGATGTGGTAAAGTCGGTTTTCAACAGTGCAGTGAAGGATCCGGGCAAGGGTGTCGTAGAATACAGGATGTCGGTGGACAGAGATGCTTATCTCTGGTACAGACTTAATTACGCTTCTTTTGAAGGAAAGAACGACAGGATCATACGGATAGTCGGCTCCGCAAAGGATATAACAGATGAGAAGCTCGAGCAGGAGAGACTCCGTTCCGAGGCAGAGCGCGACGGAATGACGGGCCTTTTGAATAAGACCGCAATGCAGCTTTACTGTGCGGCTCATCTTTCAAAGAGTGATTTTACTGACTGTCATGCGCTTTTCATGATAGATACCGATAATTTCAAATCGGTAAATGATACGCTTGGACATGGCACAGGCGATGATACCATAAAGTTTGTGGCTGAGAATATCAGAAATGTATTCAGGGATACTGACCTCGTCGGCCGTATGGGAGGAGATGAGTTCATGGTATTGATGAGCCATACGACAAAGGATATCGTAAGGGACAGGGCCCGGAGACTCAATGACAGGATCAGATCGGAGGTCACCGGGAGCAGCGGGAGCGTACATATAAGCTGCTCGATCGGAATAGCTTTTTTTGCAAAGGACGGAGAGAACTATGACAGTCTCTTCAAGGCGGCTGACAGTGCTTTATATGAGGCTAAGGAATCGGGAAAGGATTGTTACAGGATATATGGGGAGAGCGGCACGTAGGCTTGCCCGGAGCCTTGGTATCCTGCTGTACGGGTTGATTATCCTTACCGGATGCGCGGCAGGGACAGAGCATATCAATGAGGCGAATTCGCTCATAGAGAACGGTTCTTATTCAGAGGCTCTGGAAAGTCTTGAAGCGGCCGAGGCGGACGGCGAGGATATGATCCTGGTCCACCGGTCCAGAGGGATTGCGTATATGGGGCTTTCTGATTACGACGCGGCTGTAGATGAGTTTACGGCGGCGCTTTCGTCTAATAAAGGATATGTCAGAAAGATAGATATAGATATCTCTTATTATCTTGCCACAGCTGAATACAGATCCGGCGATGTGGAGGGGGCGAATCAAACTTATTCGGCCATCATAGCGCTCTATCCTGATGAGGCGGATGCCTATTTTCTGAGAGGACGTACATATCTTGTCCTTCAGGATACCGATAATGCAAAATCGGATTTCGATAAAGCCATAAAGCTGTCACCCGGGAATCCGGATCTTTACGTACAGGTTTATGAGGCTCTTTCCGATGCAGGCCTTTCGGAGGTCGGACAAAGATATCTGAAAAGCGCAATGGAGCTTAATACAAAGCTTTCCTCAATGCAAAAGGGAAGACTATACTACTGCATGGGAGATTATGAAAGGGCCAGGGAGAATCTTGAGGCTGCAGTGAAGAGCGGGGAGTCACAGGCGGCACTTTACCTCGGGCGTACATATGAGGCTTTAGGGGACACAAATTATGCTGCTTCGCTCTACAAGTCATATCTCGATACCGATCCCGGAAATGCGCAGGTCATGAATCAGCTCGGACTGTGCCTGATGGATCTTAAGGATTACAGTGCTGCGCTTGATGCCTTTAGCAAGGGAATATCGATAGGGGATCCGGTAATGGATCAGTCACTCAGGTTTAATCAGATAGTTGCCTGTGAGGAAATGGGTGATTTCAACAGGGCAAAGACCATGATGCAGGATTATCTGAATATATATCCTGATGACGAGGAAGCGATACGGGAAAATGAATTTCTGGCCACCAGATGAAAAAAAGGGGATCTATCAGAGGAGCCAGTACAGAGGAGTGTAATATATGTTTTATGTGGTTAAACGTGACGGACAGAAGGCTGATTTTGATATATCAAAGATAAATGATGCCATCGTAAAAGCCTTCGTCGCCTGTGAGAAGCAGTATAATAATGACATCATAGAGCTTCTGGCGCTGAGGGTCACGGCGGATTTTGAGGAAAAGATAGTCAATGATGCCATAGGTGTTGAGGATATACAGGACTCGGTCGAGAAGGTGCTGAACCAGGCAGGGTTTACCGAGATCGCGAAGGCATATATCCTCTACCGTAAGCAGCGTGAAAATGTGAGGAATATGAACTCTGCCATCCTTAATTACAGGGATGTGGTGAATTCCTATGTACATAACGAGGACTGGAGAGTCAAAGAAAACTCTACCATCACCTACAGTGTCGGCGGTCTCATATTATCCAATTCGGGTGCCGTGACAGCGAATTACTGGCTCTCCGAGATCTACGACCAGGAGATAGCGGAGGCGCACAGGGACTGCGACATGCATATCCATGATCTGTCAATGCTTACGGGATACTGTGCCGGATGGTCGCTGATGCAGCTTTTGCTTGAGGGACTCGGGGGAATAAAGGGCAAGATATCATCTTCTCCGGCAAAGCATCTTTCGGTGCTGTGCAACCAGATGGTAAACTTCCTTGGCATAATGCAGAATGAATGGGCAGGGGCCCAGGCCTTTTCTTCTTTTGATACTTATCTTGCGCCTTTTGTAAGGGCAGAGAATCTCTCATACACAGAAGTAAAGCAATGCATAGAATCTTTTATATTCGGTGTGAATACGCCGTCGAGATGGGGCACGCAGGCGCCCTTTACCAATATAACCCTTGACTGGACCGTACCGGATGACCTTGCAGATATGCCGGCGATCGTAGGCGGAAAGCCTCAGGACTTCTGCTACAAGGACTGCAAAAAGGAAATGGATATGGTCAATAAGGCCTTCATCGAGACAATGATAGAGGGCGACGCGGATGGAAGAGGATTTCAGTATCCGATACCGACCTACTCTATCACAAGGGATTTCGACTGGTCTGAAACAGAGAATAACCGCCTTTTGTTTGAAATGACGAGCAAATACGGTACGCCCTATTTCTCGAACTATGTAAATTCGGATATGAAGCCCTCCGATATCAGGTCCATGTGCTGCAGACTGAGACTCGATCTGAGAGAGCTTCGCAAAAAGAGCGGCGGCTTCTTCGGATCGGGAGAGTCTACGGGTTCCATAGGAGTAGTGACCCTTAATATGCCGAGACTGGCCTATCTGTCCATAAGTGAATCGGACTTCTTTAACCGGCTTACCAGGCTCATGGACATAGCTGCGAGATCTCTTAAGATCAAGAGGGAGCTCATATCAAGACTGCTGGATGAGGGGCTTTATCCCTATACCAGGAGGTATCTTGGGTCTTTCAAGAACCATTTCTCCACCATCGGCATCGTGGGTATGAATGAGGCCTGCCTCAATGCCAACTGGATCGGAAAGGATCTGACGCATGTGGAATCGCTCTCCTTCACAAAGAAGGTCCTCAATTACATGAGGGAGAGACTGGTGGGCTATCAGGAGCAGTATGGAGATCTTTATAATCTGGAGGCTACGCCTGCCGAGAGCACCGCATACAGGCTCGCGAAGCATGATAAGCAGAAATATCCGAACATAATCACAGCAGGCGGACCGGATGAGACGCCATATTACACGAATTCGTCCCACATGCCCGTGGGCTTCACGGATGATATATTCGAGGCGCTTGATAAGGAGGATGAGCTGCAGATCCTCTATACATCGGGGACAGTATTCCATGCCTTCCTCGGTGAGAAGCTTCCTGACTGGAGGGCCTCGGCGGAGCTTGTAAAAAAGATATCGGATAATTACAGGCTGCCTTATTATACTATCACTCCTACATATTCGGTATGTCCCGAGCATGGCTATCTTGCAGGGGAGCAGAGGGCCTGCCCCAGGTGCGGCAGGGCTACGGAGGTATACTCAAGGATCACAGGATATTACAGACCCGTACAGAACTGGAACGACGGTAAGATACAGGAGTTTGCGGACCGCAGGACTTATGAGATAAAGAAAGGCTGAAGAACATGATATCAAAACTGATGGAAAAGATTGCAGACAGGAAAGCGCCTGTAGTAGTGGGTCTTGACCCGAATCTTAAATTTATCTCCGCACATCTGCTGAAGAAGGCAGTCTCGGAAAAGGGAGAAACGCTTGAAGCGGCAGCGGAGGCAATACTTGCCTTCAATAAGGCCATAATCGATGCGACATATGATCTTATCCCGGCCGTGAAGCCGCAGATAGCCATGTATGAGCAGTTTGGCATACCGGGAATTATCGCATATAAGGAAACAGTGGATTACTGTCACGAGAAGGGACTGATCGTAATAGGGGACGTAAAGAGGGGCGATATCGGATCGACCTCGGAGGCCTATGCCACAGCCCATCTGGGAGAGGTTAAGATAGGAGATAAAAGTATAAGACCCTTTGATGAGGATATGGCGACGGTAAATCCGTATCTGGGAACTGACGGAGTGAAGCCCTTTGTTGATGTATGCAATAAATGGGACAAAGGGATCTTCGTGCTGGTAAAGACCTCCAATCCTTCAAGCGGAGAGTTCCAGGACCAGCTTATAGAAAATTCCGGGAGCAGACCCCTTTATGAGCTTGTAGCCGACAAGGTCAGGGAATGGGGAGAGGCTTCAATGGACGGGGCATACAGCAATGTGGGAGCTGTTGTGGGAGCTACCTACCCCGAGCAGGGAGAGAGGGTCCGTAAGCTGATGCCCAATGCCTGTATTCTCGTACCGGGCTACGGGGCTCAGGGCGGCAAGGCTTCAGATCTGAAAGCGTTTTTTAATAAAGACGGACTTGGGGCGATAGTCAATTCAAGCCGGGGGATAATAGCGGCATACACGAAAGAGCCCTACAGTGAAAGGTTTGACGGAGAGCATTTTGCCGATGCATCGAGAGAGGCTGTCAGGGATATGATAGAGGATATCAATTCCTGCTTAATATAAAACTACTCTTTATCAAGGAGACGGAATATGGAAAAATACAAAGAAGAATTTATAGAATTCATGCTTGAATGCGAGGTACTGAAATTCGGGGATTTTACCACGAAAAGCGGGAGAAAGACTCCCTTCTTCGTCAATACCGGCTTTTACAGGACCGGAGCCCAGCTCGGAAGGCTTGGGAAATATTATGCGAAGGCAATAGCTGATGCCTTCGGGACGGATTTTGATGTGCTTTTCGGACCGGCTTATAAGGGAATCCCACTTTCTGTGGCGACATCCATAGCGCTTTCTGAGGATCACGGCGCTGAGATCAGATACTGCAGCAACCGCAAGGAGGTAAAGGATCACGGGGATAAGGGCATACTCCTCGGGGGACCGGTAAATGACGGAGACAGGGTAGTCATAATAGAGGATGTTACGACGGCGGGAACCTCGATAAGAGAGACCCTTCCCATACTTGAGGCGCAGGGCAATGTGAGTATCGCCGGTATGTGTGTGTCTGTAGACAGGCAGGAGAGAGGCGAGGGAGAGAAGTCGGCGCTAAGGGAGATATCAGATAAATATGGGTTCCCCACCCATGCCATAGTCACCATGGGCGAGGTGATAGAATATCTGACCGGGCATGATGTCAATGGCAGACGGATAATAGATGACAGCCTGAAAGCGTCCATAGATGCATACTATGAGAAGTACGGCTGCAAAGATGCCTGAAGGATCTCATGGCGATCTTTGACAAAAAGTACAGATTCACAAGTAACAGGCATTCTTTGAAGGGAATGATGGCTCTCATATTCGGTATGATATCCCTCATTTCCTTCTTTTTGGCTGCGATGATCTCTATAAAAAATGCTGACGAAATGGCAGACCGTATGGGCGGAGCAGGTCTTTTTGCTTTTATATTCGGCATGGCAGGCCTGATAACCGGCATAGCTGCTGTCAATGAGCCGGATGTGTTTCCGATCCTGCCAAGGGTCGGGTTTGCGACAGCGCTCATAGCGGTGCTTCTCTGGACGGGGGTCGTCTGCGCCGGTGTATTGATCATTTGAAATTTACGGGGGATAAGAAATGGGCATCGAAAACCTGAGGGAAAGAAATTTTCTTGCTAAGGAGAGACTGACTTCACTTGCGGTTGAGTACGAGGTCGCAGAGCCCTATGGCGAATACTTCAGAAGAGAGGCCGGGTTCCTGCTCCACGGAACCTATGAAGATCTGAAACCCGAAAAGTATGACACGGCATACACAAATCCGGTATATGCGGTTTCGCTTTTTGGAACGGAGATGGGAAGGCTTCTCTCTTTTCTGGCATATGAGCTGACTGCGGTGATCCCTTTTGCGGCCGAGGGCGATCTGAGACTCGAGGATATCACCATACTTTATGAAGTGTTTCTTGAGGTTTATACGGCATTTGCTGCGGAATCAGACCTGTCGACCGGAACACTTGAGGCGGATATCCGTAACATCCTCGTCGGTTTTATCACTGATTATACGGATGTCACGGTAGCGGGCAGGATCAGGGATCTTGTGGATCCTTCAAGGGATTTCGCAAAAAACATCATAATGACAGCAGATCTGACGGATCTTTCGTATCTTGACAGATTCGGAGAATATGTGACTGAGGATACAAGAAAGCTTGCCGGGTTTATTAACTCACTTCCCCGGGATGACATAGAAAAGATGGCAGACACCTTTGTACAGGGATTTATCACGGGATTTAAGGTCACAGGCAAGGATATAAGCAAAAAGAAGACTGTCAATATCAGGTATAATCTCGGATTTGAGAGGATCGTAAGAGCAGCTGTCGAGGGCTTCAGGAGAGCGGGTCTTGATTCAACGATATACAGAAAGGGGCTGCATGCTGCCGTAAGAAGCGGACTTTCGAAGACAGGCTATTATGGCGATCTTGTAAATGAACAGATGGACTACGATCACAGGGAGGATCAGGCTTTATTCCTTGACAGGGCTTATATGGAAAGAAAGCTTGAGGTCATGGAGAATACCTATGAGGAGGTAAAGGAGCTCGCTGCGGTTTTTGCCGGACCGGCAGTGATGGGAAGATTCGGTATGAAGGAATTTATCCCGGTAAACCATGAGGAATCCCTGCGTTTCAGTGATAAACAGGCAAAGCTGAGAACAGAGCTTGTCTCGAGATCGGCAGAGCTTCAGAACAGATACATCCCGGGGGATGAGAGATCCTTTACCATTATTTCCTATCCCGTGCCTGAAATCGGGAAGGATTTTAAGGAGATATTCCGGGAAACGGTTAACATAAACACGCTGCCCTATGATAAATACCAGAGGATGCAGCAGTGCATCACGGAGGAGCTTGAGAAGGGCGGATTTGTAGAGATAAAAGGAAAGAACGGCAATCTCACCGATATAAGGATACAGCTTCATCCTGTGGTTGACATAAACAAGCAGACCGTGTTTGAGAACTGTGTTGCTGATGTCAATATCCCTGTGGGAGAGGTATTTACATCTCCCGTATTAAAGGGGACAAACGGAGTACTCCATGTATCACAGGTTTATATCAATGGTCTTGTGTTCAGGGATCTCAGATTTGATTTCAGGGACGGATATGTATGTGATTACAGCTGCCGGAATTTTGAGACTGAAGAAGAAAACCGCAGATATATAGAGGAGAATATTCTATTTCATCATAAAACTCTTCCTATGGGAGAATTTGCCATAGGAACCAATACCACGGCCTATGTGATGGGAAAAAAATACGGGATATTTGACAAGCTGCCGATCCTCATAGCCGAGAAGACCGGACCGCATTTCGCCCTGGGAGATACCTGCTACGGCCGGGAGGAGGATCTGCCTACATACAACCCCGACGGCAGGGAGATCATAGCCAAGGATAATGAGCATACTCTGGAATTCAGAAAAACAGATCCTGTGAAGGCGTATTATAACTGCCATACGGATATCACTCTGCCTTATGAGGAATTGGAGGAGATCGCGTCAGTAGACGCAGACGGAGTAAGATATCCTGTCATCAGGGGAGGAAGGTTTGTGGTGCCGGGGACCGGGGAACTGAACAGACCGCTTGATGATATCGGTATATGAATGTATAATGAATTGTTTTCGAAACGAAAATAGGATATAAAGCTGTGCTTTATTGAGGAGGAGATATGTCAAGGATCGGTATTATAATGGGTTCTGATTCGGATGTCGGACAGATGTCTAAAGCAGCAGATATTCTGGAGGAATTTGATATAGAATATGAAATGCAGATCATTTCGGCACATCGTGAGCCGGATGAGCTGATAGAATGGTGCAGAGGTGCATGGGACAGGGGGATAAGAGTTATCATTGCCGGCGCAGGTATGGCAGCGGCTTTGCCCGGAATGTGCGCGGCGCTTTTTTCGGGACCTGTCATAGGGGTACCGCTCAGTGGAAGCGTGCTTGACGGACAGGATTCGTTATACTCTATACTGCAGATGCCTCCCGGAGTTCCTGTGGCTACAGTGGCGATTAACGGGGCAAAGAATGCGGGACTTCTTGCTGCTCAGATCCTATCTGCCGGGGAGGGTGATAAGGCTTTGGAGATAGCAGAAAGGCTTAAGGAATACAGGAAGGAAATGAAGGACGGAGTGTCAAAAAAGAATGCCCGTCTGCAGGAAAAGGGTTATAAGGTTTTTTTAGAGGAGAGGAAATGATGGATTATAAATCTGCCGGAGTTGATATAGAGGCGGGCTACAGGTCAGTAGAGCTTATAAAGGGATTTGTGAACAGTACGGCCCGTCCGGAGGTTATAGGCGGACTTGGCGGCTTTTCGGGCGCTTTTTCTCTTTCGGGAATAAAGAATATGGAGGATCCGGTGCTGCTGTCCGGAACAGACGGAGTCGGGACCAAGATAAAGCTGGCTTTCATACTTGATAAGCATGACACGATAGGTATAGACTGTGTGGCGATGTGTGTGAATGACGTTGCCTGCGCCGGAGGGGAGCCGCTTTTTTTCCTGGATTATATCGCGTGCGGAAAGAACTATCCTGAAAAGATCGCAGAGATCGTGAAGGGCGTGGCTGAAGGATGCAGGATGGCGGGAGCTTCGCTTATCGGCGGAGAGACTGCGGAGCACCCCGGGCTTATGCCGGAAGATGAGTATGATCTGGCGGGTTTTGCCGTAGGTGTGGCTGATCGCAAGGATATAATTGACGGAAGCTCTGTAGCTGCAGGTGATGTGCTTGTGGGGATCGCATCATCGGGAGTCCATTCCAATGGGTTCTCTCTGGTGAGAAAGATATTCAGGATGGATGAGAAATCTCTTTCCAGATATTATGATGAGCTTGGCTGCGCTCTGGGGGAGGCTCTGCTGACACCGACGATAATATATGTCAGGGCATTGGATGAGGTCAGGAAGAGCGGAGTAAGGATCAAGGGATGCTCGCATATCACAGGAGGCGGATTCTTTGAAAATATACCAAGGATGCTGCCGAAGGGACTTTCTGCAAGGGTAGACAGAGCTTCCTATCCCGTGCTTCCCATATTCTCGCTTATGCAGAAGGAAGGCAGGATAGATGAGCATATGATGTATAATACATATAATATGGGCCTCGGAATGGTCATTGCCGTGGATCCTGCGGATGCTGACAGTACGGTAAGAGCCATAGACAATGCGGGTGAGAAGGCCTATATTGTAGGTGAAGTCACAGAATCCGATGCAGGAGTCGAATTATGCTGAAGACAGCAGTAATGGTATCTGGCGGAGGCACAAACCTCCAGGCCATCATAGATGCGGTCTCTGAGGGACGCATAAAAGGCGTGCAGATAGTGAGGGTCATAAGCAATAAAAAAGATGCATATGCCCTGCAGCGCGCTGCGAAGGCCGGTATCGGGAGCACAGTGGTATCAAGAGAGGATCACCCTGACAGAAGGGAATTTGATGAGGCTCTGCTCAAGGCACTGGACGACTCGGGAGCTGATCTTATAGTTCTTGCCGGTTTTCTTGTGGTACTTCCGGCAGAGGTCACAAGGCGCTATGCAGGCAGGATAATCAATATACATCCGTCACTCATCCCTTCATTCTGCGGAGAGGGCTTCTACGGACTTAAGGTTCATGAGGAAGCGCTTAAAAGAGGGGTTAAGGTTACCGGAGCGACAGTTCATTTCGTGGATGAGGGGTGTGACACAGGACCGATCATCCTGCAAAGGGCGGTAAGCGTTGAAAAGGGCGATACGCCGGAGATACTTCAGAGAAGGGTTATGGAGCAGGCTGAATGGAAGATACTTCCGGAAGCCATAGAGCTGATAGCGGAAAACAGAGTAGTATTAAAAGACGGGAGAGCTGAGATAGTATGATAGTACTTATTGTAGGCGGTGGCGGCAGAGAGCATGCCATAGCATATGCCGTATCAAAGAGTCCGAAGGTTGATAAGATATATTGCGCGCCGGGAAATGCCGGGATAGCCGAGATAGCCGAGTGCGTCGATATACAGGTAATGGATTTCGAGGAGATAGCGAGGTTTGCAAAAAAGATCAAAGCAGATCTCGTGATAGTGGGACCGGACGATCCTCTTGCCGCAGGTATAGTGGATGTACTCGAGGGATACGGCCTTAAGGTCTTCGGGCCTGAGGGCAAGGCTGCCATACTGGAGGGGAGCAAGGCCTTCTCCAAGGATCTTATGAAGAAATTCAATATCCCGACAGCGGCATACGAGATATTTGACAATGCCGATAAGGCTCTTGAATATCTGGAGACTGCGAAGTATCCCATAGTGCTGAAGGCTGACGGTCTGGCTCTCGGAAAGGGTGTCCTGATATGCAATAACCTGGAGGAGGCCCGCGAAGGCGTGAAGGAGATAATGCTGGATAAGAAATTCGGCATTGCCGGAAACCGCATGGTGATAGAGGAATACATGACAGGACGTGAGGTGTCGGTGCTCACTTTCTGTGACGGAAAGACCATCAAGGTTATGAGTTCCGCTCAGGATCACAAGAGAGCCGGTGACGGAGATACAGGGCTTAATACAGGAGGAATGGGGACCTTTTCCCCTTCGCCCTTCTATACGGCAAAGATAGATGAATTCTGCAGGAAGAACATATACAAGCCTACGGTTGAGGCGATGGCTGCCGAGGCAAGACCCTTCAAGGGGGTTATATTCTTCGGACTTATGCTGACTGAGGATGGTCCCAAGGTGCTGGAATTCAATGCAAGATTCGGAGATCCGGAGGCTCAGGTAGTGCTTCCGCGAATGAAAAATGATATAATTGATGTCATGCTTGCATGCGTGAGTGGTACACTGGGCAAGATAAAGCTTGAATTTGAGGACAATGCGGCCGTATGTGTCATGCTCGCCTCGAAGGGATATCCCGGAAAGTATGAGAGAGGTTTTGTCATAAACGGACTGGAATCCTTCAAGGATAAGGATGGATATTATGTGTTCCATTCAGGTACAAAAAAGACAGGAAAAGGGATCGTTACCAACGGAGGACGCGTGCTTGGAGTCACAGCTAAGGGAAGCGATCTTAAGGATGCGAGGAAATGTGCATATGAGGCTGTAGACTGGGTGGAATTCGATAATAAATATTACAGGCACGATATAGGTAAAGCGATAGATGAAGTCTGAGGAGAGAGTTTAAGAAGTTAAGAGGTGTCAGAGATGAGGTTTAACAGACTTAAAAAAATGCTGATAGGAGGTGTGGCCGCACTTTCGATCCTGGCGCAGTCGGCAGTGGCTGTTCCGGTATATGCGGATGAGACGGTGGAAGGTGAAGCTCCCGCGGAGGAGGCATCGCCTGACGGAGAGGCTGTGCCTGAGGGAGATGCGGCTGCTGAAGGAGCTGAGGCCGCAGCGCCTTCCGGAGATGCGGTAGTTCCCGGCACGATAGTTGCCAATAACGGGATGTACATAGCGAACAGTTTTCCGGATTCATACATGCCGGCAGGTTTCAGGAAACAGACTGTGGCATACCAGGGACAGAATATAGAGCTTGCATATATGGATGCATCAAACGGACTGGTATCGCTTGCCTATCTTACGGATGCCAGCGGTTCCTTCGGAGATTTCTATCTGTGTGACACTTCCACGGCGGAGATGTCGGATTATGTCAGGTTTGAAGGCGGAAATGACAAATATATCATCCTGCTGGATCCGGGAAGCGCGGAGGTACCTGAGGGCTTCGAGCCCACAGCTCTTTCGGTGAACGGAAAGTCGGTATCTGCATGGATATTTACGGGAGAGGCTTCGGACAGCAAATCGGACGACAAGAAGAAGGATGAAAAAGATGACGAGGATGCAGACTCCGAAGAGAGCAGTGAAGAAGATGAGAAAAAGGGAGGTCTTTTCGGCCTTTTCGGATGGATCAAGCCTGTGGAGGCATATGCAGGTGAGCTTGACCTGGGGATAGGAGTAGGAGCAGGTGACAGCAACAGCGCAGGCGGTGATGCAGGTGTATCAGAGACCGTCGATTCCTCGGATCTTCCGGGAGCGGATGAGGCTGCCGGGCTGCCGGATGATGAAGGCTCAGGATCAGAGGGTACGGGGGATGCGGAGACAACCTCCTTTGATACCTCTGCTCAGGTACCTTCCGGAGCTGATCCGGCGGCTTCCGATTACTTCCTGGTATATGCTATAGATCAGTCAGGAAATCTGGGATTTTATCTGTATGATTCCATAGGACAGACCTATATAAGGTACGTGGATCTCGGCGGCGGAAAGATATCCGAGCTTGAGGGTGCGAAAAAAAGTGCCAAGGTAAGGCTCTTTATCATAATCGGACTTGTAATACTCCTTATAGTTCTCATAATCCTTCTGGTAAATATGGCTCTTTCGGGAGGAAGGAGAGGCGATGATTACTTCGATGATGATGATGACTATGAAGAGATGAAGCGGAGAGTGGAGAAGAAATCCAAGAAGGTCACCACCAGGCCGGTCCGCAATGAGCCGGATGATTATGATGATTATGATGACGATTATGATGATGACTATTATGATGACGATGACGGCGAGGATGTAAAGGTATATAAAAAGTCTGACAGGAGGAGGGAGGCGCAGGTAGCTCCGAGGGAACAGCTTGCACCCAGAAGGAAGGCACCGTCTCAGGATATAGATCTTGATGATGATTTCAGTTTTGATTTTATAAAAAGATAAAAAAACTACGTATCGGAGAGGAGGAGACAGATGGGAAGGTATGATATTGCAATAGTCGGGACGGGACCTGCCGGAGTTTCGGCTGCTCTTACTGCAAAAAACAGAAACAAGAGTATCCTTCTTATCGGCAGGAAGGATCTCTCCAATAAGGTTATAAAATCTCATAAGATACTGAACTATCCCGGACTTCCGGATATAACAGGCGAGGAGCTGGTGCTTGCGATGAGGGAGCATCTGGCTCAGATGGATATAGAGATCACAGAGGAGCAGGTCACAAATGTATATGCCATGGGTGATTATTTTGCTCTTCAGTGCGCGAAGGAGATGTATGAGGCATCTGCTGTGATACTGGCTACAGGTGTAATGCCGGGGAAGCTTCTGCCCGGAGAGGAGGCAAATCTCGGAAGGGGAGTGAGTTATTGCGCTACCTGTGATGCTGCATTATATAAGGGGAAGGAGGCCACTGTCCTTGGATATTCTCAGAAGGAGGAGGATGAGGCCGCTTTTCTTTCAGAGGTGGCAGCCAGGGTTTATTATGTGCCTGTCTATAAGGAGGAACCGGAATTCGCGGCTTCGAACATAGAGGTTATCAGAGGGGTCCCGAAGGAAATACGCCGGGATGACAACAAAAGCGTGCTCGTGCTCAATGACCGTGAGGTGGTTTCCGATGTGGTGTTTGTGTTGCGTGATTCGGTATCTCCGGGGCAGCTGGTTCCGGGACTGGAGACGGAGGGGGCTCACATCAGGGTCACACGGGATATGAAGACAAATATCGCCGGGCTTTTCGCCGCAGGAGATATTACAGGGGATCCGTATCAGGATGCCAAGGCTGTGGGAGAAGGAAATACTGCAGCCATCTCGGCAGTGAAATATCTTGCTGAACTGGCAAGGAAGTAGATTTTCAAAGAAAGGGGTAAGGTATGGTAAATGTAGTCAATGCTGACAAATGGGATGATATAACGGCTCAGGATGTGGCTGTTATCGATTTTAATGCTACCTGGTGCGGTCCGTGCAAGATGATGGCGCCCGTGCTGGAGGAGCTGTCCGGAGAATATGAGGGAAAGGTTGCTTTTTATGCGATCGATGTGGATGAGAACCAGGAGCTTGCAGCAAAATTCTCAGTTATGAGCATACCCAATCTTGTGCTTTTGAAGAAGGGGGAGCTCGCAGATACATCCGTAGGCTTTAAGCCCAAGGATGCATTGAAGGCATGGATCGATTCACAGCTTTGACCGTGCCATAACCCGGATCAGGATCTTCCTGCCGGACAGTGGGGACATCCGTTCGGGTTTATATCAAATGAGCATTCTTCCGGAGAGGCGAGGAGACATACGGCAGAGGCCGAGATGCCCTCGCCTCTTCCTGTGAATCCCAGATGCTCCTCAGTAGTCGCTTTCACGTTTACCTGGTCTGTTTCGATTTCCAGGGTATCAGCGATATTCCTTCTCATTTCTTCTATATAGGGGCGCATTTTTGGAGCCTGCGCTATTATGGTAGCGTCTATATTCTGGATGAAAAACATACTGTCGGACAGCATCCTGCCGACCTCAGACAGGAGTTTAAGGCTGTCGGCGTCCTTGTATGCTGCATCAGTGTCAGGAAAATGCCTGCCTATATCTCCAAGGGCGGCTGCGCCCAGAAGAGCGTCCATGATGGCGTGCAGCAGCACATCGGCATCGGAATGTCCGAGAAGTCCTTTTTCATATGGAATCTCAACCCCGCCTATTATAAGCCGTCGGCCCTCCGCAAGCTTATGTACATCATATCCCTGTCCTATACGCATATTATCACTCCTGATGAAAGAATCCCAAATGTTGACTTTTTGGTTTAATATACTACAATATATGGATGTCATGGTCAAATCTCCGGTCTTGCACAGCGCATCGATTGCGAGAGCGGAGCAATCGACTTTCATATGATGATAGTGACAGTCAGACTGTAATGGGAGTTTAGGAAAGCTGTATGGATAGAGAGAAAAGACATAAAAGGGTCGTTCGTCAGCGGATACTGGCGATCATATTCACGATCCTGGTTTTGGCTGCGATCACCTTCGGCATTGTCATCGGGATAAAGTTTCTGAAGGATTCAGGACTTTTTGACAGAAAGAAGGAGCCGGAGGCGGAGGTGGTTTCCGAAGTCCCTTACGAGGAGCCGTCCACAGCCGATGACTCATGGATAGCGGTTGAAAAAGAAGAGATAGTGGATGACTATGCCGATGTGGATACGTCCGTGCTGTCCGAGGATGAGATTCCGGCAGCCGGAGCGCCGGTTGATTCCGATGAGGAGATAGAATCCATTATTTCAAATCTGGATATGGAGGAGAAGGTGGCACAGCTTTTTATAGTGACGCCTGAGGAGATCACCGGCATGACTACTGTGACAAGAGCCGGAGATACAACAAGGGACGCCTTGACGCTCTATCCCGTGGGCGGTCTCATATATTTTGCACAGAATTTTGAGGATCCCGATCAGACTAAGGAAATGCTTGCCAATACAAAGCAGTATATAACCGAAGCCTGCGGAATAGAGCCCTTTCTCGCTACCGATGAGGAGGGCGGAAGGGTTGCCAGGCTTGCGGAGAATGAAGCCTTCGGGATCGAGAATGTCGGTCCCATGGCGGATATAGGAAAGCTGGGGGATACGAAGGCTTCGGATGCAGCCTATGATGCCGGGACGAAGATCGGAAAATACATGTCAGAGCTCGGTTTTAATCTGGATTTTGCACCTGTGGCAGATGTTGTCACCGGACAGATATCGGGTAATGCCATTGGCGACAGATCCTTCGGTTCGGACCCGGAGATGGTGTCGAAGCTGTCATTGCAGTTTGCCTCCGGACTTCAGGAAAATGGTGTCATTCCCTGTTTTAAGCATTTTCCCGGACATGGAAGTGTGACAGGAGATACCCATGAAAAACCGGTAGTGCTTGATAAGACTAAAAACGAGCTCTATGCTTCAGATCTTGTGCCTTTTCAGAATGCGATAACCAATGATGCGCCGATGATAATGGTCTCGCATCTCTCCTGCCCCGGCGTCACGGATGATGAAACACCGGCAAGTCTGTCTTCTGTGATGCTTACGGATATGCTCAGAGGAGAGATGGGGTATGAGGGTATAATCATTACGGATTCCTTCCAGATGGGAGCGGTGACATCCATTTATCCGGATTCCGGCGATGCTGCCGTGACCGCGATAAAGGCAGGCGCAGATATCATTCTGATGCCGGAGGATTTTAACGAGGCATATCACGCAGTGCTTTCTGCGGCTTCCTCCGGAGAGATCGACTCCGGGAAAATAGATGATTCTTTAAGGCGTATATTGCGTGTGAAGCTTGGAAGATGATAGTGGAAAGTTTATTGTAATGTGAAACAGGAGGTATTAATGGAAAAACTTGAAAAAAAGCTGGATACACTTACAAGGAAGCTGTACGGCAGACCGGCAGATCAGGTCACTGATGCGGAAATGTATCATGTCCTGCTGCATCTTACGAAAGAACTGATGAAGGATAAGAAGGAGATATCCGGAGACAAGAAGGTTTATTATATCTCTGCAGAGTTTTTGATCGGCAAGCTGCTTTCCAATAACCTGATCAATCTCGGAGTCTATGACGAGCTCGAGGAGATACTGCAGAAGAGCGGTAAATCCATAGCCCTGATAGAAAACGAAGAGCCGGAGCCATCACTTGGAAACGGCGGATTGGGAAGGCTTGCCGCCTGCTTTATGGATTCTATAGCTA
>CAMUZQ010000019.1 GCA_947165275.1 uncultured Lachnospiraceae bacterium
TAAGATCGGAGTGATGTGACGTGGCGAGCCTTGTGGAAGTGCTTATCGACACACTTACAAAAGAAGAAAGTGAATACGTCACATTACTTGATCTTTCAAGGAAGAAGACGCCCGTGATCATTGCGGGTGAGATAGAAAAACTTCAAATCATCACGGATGAGGAGCAATCGGTGGTGGACAGGCTCATAGCTCTGGATGCAAAGAGGGCTGATGCAATGAGCGATATCGCCGATGTCATGAACAAGGACGTTAAGACTTTGAAGCTTTCGCATCTTATAGAAATGCTGGCAAAGAGGCCGGCGGAGAGAGACGCACTGACATCTCTCCGCGACCAGCTCAAAGCCACTGTAGGCGAGCTCAGGATGGTCAACGACCAGAATCGCGAGCTCATCAAACAGTCCTTGGATATAGTCGATTTCAATCTGAATCTGATCAAATCTCAAAGATCCGCTCCGGAGACGGGAAATTACAACCGTTCCGCAGATATAGCAGGATCAGCTCTGGGAGGACCGAGAGGCGGCTTTGACGCAAAACAGTAACCCGAATCAGTATTGAAGGTTTTGCGAGGAGAAGAATATGTCGCTTTTTTCAGGTCTATATGTAGGTTCGTCAGGACTTGTCACAAATCAGAACGCATTAAATACCACAGCACATAATTTATCCAATATAGGGACGACAGGATATACCCGTCAGCAGATCGTACAGGCCGAGAGGCATTATGATACGATCGGCGAAGCGGCTGTAGCGCCGCAGCAGGTAGGTCTCGGAGTATCCTATGCGGATGTCCGTTCGGTACGGGATTATTTCCTGGACAAGGCATATCGTCAGGAATTCGGAAGATCAGAATATTATTCCACCAATTACAATGCAATAACGGAAATGGAGACGCTTTTCGGAGAGCTTCAGGGAGTGGCCTTTCAGGATTCCATGGCTGAGCTGGACAGGGCGGTCCAGGAGCTTGCCAAGGTTCCGGAGGATGCGACGAACCAGGGTCTTCTGATGAGCAAGTCCCAGACCTTCCTTGAGAGAGCGCAGGCTTTATATAACGGACTGGCAGACTATCAGGACAATATAAATGAGCAGATCAAGTCAAATATAGACAAGATCAACGATTACGGCAAGAAGATCCGCGAGATCAACCTGAAGGTAGCAGGTATAGAAGCAGGAGGCATCGAGAGAGCGAACGATCTGAGGGACGCAAGGGATCAGATGCTCGATGAGCTCAGCGGTCTGGCAAAGATCTCCTATGATGAGGATATCCACGGAGTGGTATCTGTTCAGATAGAAGGAGTCGATTTTGTCACACCGGACTATGTGAATGAGATGGGCTACCTGACAGGCGAGGAATATAACGAGTTCTTTTCGGAAGATATAGATGATGGAAATAAGCTTCCGGTGGATGATCACTTCTATGTGCCTGTATGGCCCAGATATAGAAACCAGGAGGTCCTCTCAACTTCGGAGACCATCTCCTCGGACAAAAATACAGACATAGGCGCTCTCAAGGCATTATATAACGCCAGGGGGAATAAAAGAGCCACATACAGGGATATGTATCCGAAGGGAGAAACCTATGAATTCGGAAACAGGACAGTGACCATAAATACAGAAGCGGAAAGCGCACAATGGTACAATGCCACCACGGGCAGATCATCCATCATGTCCGTCATGGCGGAGTTTGACAATCTGATACATGGGATAGTCACGGGCATGAACAAGGTGCTTTCGTCAAACGGCACGCCTGAGGGCGGGAATGAAGATCATCTTCTTTTTGCGCAGATCTCCACAGACAAGATAGATGACGGCACTGACGGATGGAGCACAGCCAATCTGATGATCAACCCGGACGTACAGAAGACTCCTACCCTCCTGAATAACGGATTCGTACTTGACGACGGTTCAAGAGACCAGCAGAAGGCGGATGCTCTTATAAAACTGTTTACGGACAGCTTCTCCACCCTGAATCCGAACATGGGCACACCCCTTAACTTTGCATCATATTATTCATCGATCGTCAGCGAGAATGCTACAAACGGCAAGGTATACAACTCCATCTCCTTCAATCAGCAGGCCATGGTGCAGTCCCTTGACAGCCAGAGACAGGAGGTTGTCGGAGTATCCGACAGTGACGAGCTGACACAGATGATCAGATATCAGAATGCATACAACGCATCATCCAGATATATAAATACGATCAACGCAATGATCGATACACTGTTCAACAGTATGACATAAGGGGGGGAAAGATATGCCTTCACAGTTTTTCGGATTAATGATCGGATATTCGGGACTTACAGCAGCTCAGGCTTCCCAGAATACCACGGCAAACAATATAGCTAATATAAATACTGAAGGATATACCAGACAGCAGTTAAAGCAGGAGGCGGCAGATGCCTTAAGGACATATTCCCATTACGGGATGGCCGGAGCCGGAGTGGATGCGAAGAGCATCGATCAGATAAGAGACGAGTATATCGACCTCAAGTACAGAGCCAATTCATCGAAGCTTGGTGAATATACCAGCAAAAACACATATATGGGAGAGATCGAGAATTTCTTTGTCGACACTGATTTGGTGCCGGGCTTTAATACAGTATATGTACAGAATTTTTATAATTCTCTCCTCAAGCTTGAGGATGATCCCGGAAGCACGACCACAAGACAGTCCTTCATAGGACAGGCAAACAGTGTCGCGGAATACTTCAATCATATGGCGATCGATCTGGAGCAGACTCAGGATAATATAAATCAGGAAATAAGGGATGTAGTGTCAAGGATCAATTCCATAGCCTCACAGATCGCATCTCTCAATAAGCAGATCAATGTGATAGAAATGCGCGGCGTCACTGCAAATGAGCTCAGGGATCAGAGAGCAGTGATACTTGATGAGCTCTCTACTCTTGTGGATGTGGAGACAAGGGAGGTTGAGGTATATAATTACGCGGATCCTGATAATCCGACCGGGGCCAAGAACTTTCAGGTGATGATAGGCGGGGCCTGCTCTCTCGTGGACGGATATGAGTACGATACATTGGAGTGCCGTGCCCGTGATGAGAAGAAGAACCAGTCTGATATAGACGGTCTTTATGATATCTACTGGAAACAGAACGGCGGCAGATTCTACCCGATGGCACCGGTCCTCAGCGGCTCGCTCAAAGGCCTGCTGGCCTTAAGAGACGGGAATAATAAAGAGTATTTCAATGGAGATCTTGCCGCTGCGGCAGCCAGGGGCGCTGACAAGATCACCGTGACTGTCACGGATCCCGATCTCCTGGATGTGAATAAAAGCACCCTTCCGGACAGAGGAACCATAACCGTCAGCGGATTTGATTACATATACAGCGGATGGTCTTTTGTGGATAACGGGGACGGGACAGGCAGTTACACCTTTTCCGATATTTCCTACAGGGATTCAAATAATGAAATACAGCCTGGTGTCATGGATGATGTGGAGGCAGGTCTCTCTGTCCGTGTAAGCCAGCCCATTGATTACATGGGCATCCCGTATTATCAGTCTCAGCTTAATGAATTCGTAAGAGCTCTTTGCGGAGCCTTCAATTCGATAGAGGGACAGGGCTATGATCTGAATGGCGAGCTGATGGGTGACAGATGCTTCTTCCGCATGCTGGATCCCCAGGGTCAGGAGTTTGACCTCATGCGGGCTGAGGACTCGAGGATAAAAGAGGCAGGATCCCCCGGTATCGGGACAGGCCTTCAGATGAATAATACCTATACATATAATACCCTCACAGCAAAGAATCTGAGGGTGAGCGCTGACATACTCGGAGACCCGGCCATGATGGCCACGACCTATAATAAGATGTCGGATAATTCCGTGGACAGCGCTGATCTTTTGAAGGATCTCGTATCACTTAAGACGGATAAGAGCAAGGTATCCTTCAGAAGCTGCTCCAGCGCAGAATTCCTCCAGTGCATCCTTTCCGATGTGGCATTGAACAAGCAGAGCGCAAATACCTTTGAGACAAATTTCACCATAATAGGACAGGCCATAACCAATCAGCGTCTGTCGGTATCCGGTGTCGACACGGACGAGGAAGCCCTGAACCTGGTGAAGTTCCAGCATGCATATGAGCTTTCGGCAAAGGTGATACAGACAATGACGGAGATGTATGACAGACTGATACTTAACACAGGGGTATAGGTTTTGAAATTGCATCGGCATAAATAGGCAGGCACAGATTAAGGAGTAAGAGCATATGAGAATCACAAACAAAATGATGTCAGGAAATTCACTTGCAAATATCAATACCAACAAGGAATACCTGGACAAGCTCAACAATCAGATGGCTACGGAAAAGAAGATCACAAGACCCTCCGATGATCCCATAGTAGCTATCAGAGCCTTAAGGCTTCGGAGCAATCTGTCAGAGATCACACAGTATTACGGGGCAAATGTTCCCGATGCCCAGGCCTGGGTGAATGTCACTCAGAGTGCCATCATGTCCACAAAGGAAATGCTCTCTTCTCTGAAATCCTACGCGAATCAGGGAGCCAACGGCACAAATACGGCTTCGGACAGGAAGCAGATCTATGAGAATATGCAGGCCATGCAGAAGCAGATCTATTCAAACGGCAATGCCACCAATGCAGGCAGGAGTGTCTTTACCGGCTACCGTACAAGCGAGGCTCTGACCTTTGCCGAGGATACCACAGCAGACTACCGCGGCATCTGGGACAGCTTCAATGCTTCCGATATCACAAGGAATACTTATGTCGAGGGAGCGCCATCACTGGATGAGATAAATAAAGTCAGCCCGACCGGAGATGAGACCACTGTAAAGGAGGATAAGGTCAATCGTATCCGTCTTTCATATGAGAATATCAACGGAACGATACATTACGGGCCGACTGCAGGATGGTCCGGAGAGATGGGCACGATTTCAGGGTGGGATGGGTCGACTCAATTATCAGATTATTACAACGAAGATGGGACCTTGAATAATCTTGGACTTTCAAAAGCGTTTAATATTACCAAGGGCGGATCGGATGTTGGTGATGATGACGGACCGGCGTCATTTATACTGCATGATCCCTATGACCAGAGCCTTTCTGTCACTAAAGAGTACTTCAGTTATAGTAACTTGGCTACAGCCACAATTGAAAGCCAGACTGCTGATGAGATAAAGATCAAGTACACCACCAATGGTGACAATACTCTTAACCTGACTCTTACAGTCAAAAAGGATTCTTCAGGCAATTATTCTGCGGATAAGGGTGCAACTGTAGAAAAAAGCAGTGACGGCAGCAAGCTGACGATCACCATCCCGGGAGCTAACGGATCTATGGATTGTCATACAGAGATAACCGCAGATGTTGACAGCGGGGGATCACTGAGCAATCCTGAGGCTGTTTATAAAGAAAAGGCCGGGGAGACTATTTTCTGGCCGGAGAAGTCTACTTACGGAGGAGACAGTATCGCCGGGAAAGTATACTATTCCGGCGTATCCGACAGTACTACTCTGGTATACCGCACTGAGCTTACCGGGACAGCAGCTATTGACCTCAAAAGCGTGACCTCGGATCCGGTGGATGGGCTTCAGTCTTTTGACCTTGAATGCGGGAGCAGAAAACTTACCATTAAAAAATATCCTGATGAAGGAAGGTGGTTTGCGGGCACTGTTGATGCCTCAGGGAATTTCACCCCGGATAAGACCGTAGGTGTTACCCGGAATGCCGATAATTCCTTTACGATCATGGCTTCAACCACACCTCAGGTGGAGTATAATTATGAACGCAGCAATTGTGATGTTTTCAATGTAAGTGCGAACGGACGCTCTGTTACTTCATACTACCATCAACATGCTCTCGGTGTTAAGATCACGGATTCTTCTTCTACTGTTGCCGTAGACAGTACGGGTAAAGAGCTTACAGCCTATCAGTATCTGGCATTGAATCCGAATAATGAGAATACGGACGATGATGCAGCCAACAGCATATATCTTCTTGCGGATACAGGAGAACTTGTCTTTGGCAGTAACATTGAGAAGACACTCAGCGGCCTGAAGGATATCCCCGGCGTGGATACTATCTCCGTTATGTACGACAAGAGTAGCTATGAAGCAGGAGAGCTCAGACCGGAGCATTATTTTGATGTAAAACAGTATGATGAAAAGCATAATATGGCTAAACCCATAGTTTATGACAATCATAATCAGGACATAAACTATACCGTAGGCACAAATCAGAGCATAAAGATAAATACGAACGCGGAGGATGTCTTCGATACACAGATAATAAGGGAGATAGATGATGTACTTGCTGCCATAGACGAGTATAATCTGGAAGAAGAAAAGGTGAATAAGCTGAAGGCAATGCAGGAGGACACCGGAAGCTACGATGAAACACAGCGTCAGCAGATACAGAAGATGCTGGATGCGGCGAATAAAGGACTAGATATCGCAAAAAACAAGCTTCAGCGGACCTATGAGGAGGCTATCACCCAGTTCGGGAAATTCTTCGATCAGGCAAACCTTGCTGATACGGCCTGCGGTACAGTGGACAACAGACTGACCCTGGTGTCCAACAGGCTGTCCGAAGAGAAGACCACGGTGACGACACTGGCATCCGAAAATGAGAATGTGGATATTACAAATATAGCAGTCGAGGTAAGCGAAGCAAATCTTGTTTACAACGCCGCATTGATGGCAACCGGGCGCATCAGCCAGCAGACATTGGTAGATTATATTTGATAAAAATGATATACTGATAAAAGTTGTTATCATATTTCTTTTATGGAGGTACACATGAAGGTAGATACAAAGCTTTTCGGCGAGATCGAAATCGATGAGGAAAAGGTGATCACGTTTGAGGGAGGCATAGTAGGCTTTCCTGATCTGAAGAGGTTTGCCCTGATGCATGATGAGGATAATGAAGAAGAAGGCAGACAGGGGCTGTCCTTTATGGTTTCGCTTGATGAGCCCGCTTTTGCTATGCCGGTGGTGAATCCCCTTGTCGTTAAGGACAGCTATAATCCTGTAGTTGAGGACGATTATCTCATACCTTTGGGAGAGCTGAAGGAGGAGGATATGCTCGTGCTCGTTACCGTTACCGTACCCCATGATATAACAAAGATGACAGTGAATCTCATGGCTCCCTTCATAGTAAATGCATCAACAAAAAAGGCTGTACAGGTGATATTGGACGAGGATGATAAATATCCTGTGAAGTATCCCATATATGAGATACTTGCACATGCCAAGGATGAGGCAATAGCTAAGGCAAAGGGGGAATGACTTATGCTTACTCTCTCAAGAAAAAAGAACGAGTCCCTGATCGTAAACAATAATATCGAGGTGACAGTCCTTGACATAAAGGGCGATCAGGTAAAGATCGGGATCTCTGCACCGAAGGAGATACCCATATACAGAAAAGAGATCTATATGCAGATCCAGGATGCAAACCAGAATGCCACATCCCTGGAGGGATTGGAAGACCTGAAGGTTCTTTTCAAGAAATGATTACGATATATGATTCCCGGGAAGATATTCCCGGGAATTTTTTTCGAAAAAAGCTAAACTTTTTTTAAAATCATCCGATATTACAGATAGACGAATCTGATTGTCTTGCTCCGGCAGCGTGATTTTATTATATATCTGCAGATGAAACAGGGATCCTGCAGCCGGAGTGAAAACAGATCCGTATACGGCCGACATGAGTTTGGACAAGGAGGTAAAACTGTCATGGCAATAGAACCTATCAGCACCGGTATGGCATATCAGGCGGTAAACACGCCGCAGGCGAGACCGGTAGAGCAGACAGCTGCTGATAACGCAGAAAAAATGGTGATAAGCGAGCAGGCCGCTGCTGCCGAGCCTAAGATCAAGGAAACCCAGGGATCCGCAGAGGAAGGAGCCGGAAGCGGTCAGGGTGAGAATCCCCAGGGAGAGCAGACAAAGCAGAATATCGAAGCTCAGAATGAGCGTATTAAGAATGCAGTCGAAAAGCTCAATAAAAAAATGGAAAACCATTCTGAGGCAGTTTTCGGCATACATGAAAAGACAAACCGTGTGACCATCAAGATAGTTGACAGAGACTCCAAGAAGGTCATAAAGGAGCTGCCGCCGGAGAAGACTCTTGACATGATCGCAAAGGTCTGGGAGATGGCAGGCATACTTGTAGACGAAAAGAAGTAGTGAGCAGGATCAGGACAGGCGGATGATGATCGGTATTAAAGATAGGAGAGCGCATTATGTCTAACAGGATGAGGATGAGCGGTATCAATTCCGGAATGGATACACAGTCCATAGTCGAGCAGTTGGTACAGGTTAAAAGCACAAAAAAAGACAAACTGAAAAAGGAACAGACCAAGCTTGGCTGGAAGCAGGATACCTGGAAGAGCGTAAATGCAAAGATCTTCAGCCTGTATAATGAGCAGTTCGGAACCTTAAGCCTCCAGGGCACCTTCCAGAAGAAGAAGGCCCATGTTGTGGACAGCTCCATTGCTTCGGTCACCGGCGATGCAAATGCGGTCAACGGAACCCACGCCCTTGCGGTAAAGAAGCTGGCCAAGACTGCATATCTTACAGGCAGCCAGCTGGAAAAAGATAAAGAGGGGAATTCTGTAAATGTTACAGGATCTACCACTATAGGAAGTCTGTTGGGAGACAGCGCTTTTGCGGAACCTGTTCCGGAAATACCCGGTGTGAGTGCGACCGCCTTAACGATCAAGGCAAACGCCACAGCCGAGGAGAAAAATGTGCTGATCAGTAGTAATATGACTTTGGACGAAGTAGCCGAGGCGTTTTCAAAGGCAGGACTTAATGCCAGCTTTGATTCCAAGACAAACCGCTTCTTCATCTCCTCCAAGTCAGACGGAAAGGACGGACAGTTCAGCATTTCCAGCGTTGACCCTAATGATAAAAACATCGATCTGGCTTCCCGTACCACAGGCTTCGACGACGAACCTGATATAAGTAAAAAAACCAAGGCAGCCTTCAACCTCCTTGACGGACTCGGACTTACTGCCAAGTCAGCAGGTAAAGGCTATGTGCCAGGCCAGAATGCTGAGATAGAGCTGAATGGCGCGACCTTTGAGAGCTCCACGAACCTCTTCCAGATAAACGGCATCAATATAACCGCATCCAAGGTTTCCGAGAAGGTCGGGGACGAATATGTTACCACCAATATCTCCGTCACCAATGATATAGACGGCATATATGATTCGATAAAGAGCTTCTTCAAAAAATACAATGAAGTTATAAATGAACTGGACAAGCTCTACAATGCAGATGCGGCCAAGGGATATGAGCCCCTTACATCCGAGGAAAAGGATGAGATGTCAGAGGATGAGGTAGAGGAATGGGAAAAGAAGATCAAGGATTCCCTTCTCCGCAGGGATGATGATCTCAGGTCCGTCATTTCCACACTCAAGGAGGGAATGTCCAAGGCAGTCACTCTTTCAAACGGGAATACCTACACTCTCGCTTCCTTCGGAGTGAATACCTTAAGCTACTGGGCAGCAGCCGAAAATGAAAGAGGCGCTTTCCATATAGACGGAGACAGCGATGATGAGAAGACCAAGGGCAATGATGACAAGCTCAGGGCGGCTCTTACAAACAACCTTGACGACACGATGAATTTCTTCAACCAGCTGACCAAGGATGTATATAATCAGCTCGGTACGATGATGACCAGGGTTCCGGATTACAGATCCTTCCAGTCGCTGTATGATGACAAGATGCTGCAGAAGGAATATGACAGCTATACCAATAAGATCAAGCAGGAGGAGGATTATCTTTCCGACTACGAGGATAAGTGGTATGACAAGTTTGCAGCTATGGAGAAGGCCATGGAGAAGGTCAACTCCAAATCCAATGCTCTCGCGGGATTGTTTGGTACAGGCTGACGCCTTATTTTCAGGCAATATCTGCGATACAGTATAGCGGGAAAAACTTATCGCAGATTTTTAATATTTTTTACACTTGGGGGGTTCAGGTTCTGAACCCCCCGTCCGATATATAAATTGTAAAAAATATTAAAACACTCAGGATAGTTTGGAGGATAGAGATTATGAAAGCAGCAGTCGCATATCAGCAGTATAAAAACAGCAAGGTTCTTACAGCTTCTCCCGCAGAGCTCACACTTATGCTTTATGATGGATGCATCAAGTTCTGTAACATGGCAGTGATGGCGATCAACGGCAAGGATTTCGCAGCTGCTAATAAGAATATCCAGAAGGCAGAGCGCATCATAGGCGAGTTCAAGATGACCCTGGATCACAAATACCCGGTTGCAAAAGATTTCGATAATATATATGATTATGTACTGAGAAGGCTGCATGAGGCTAATATGTACAAGGATGTGGAGATCATGAACGAGTGCATAACTCACATGAGAAGCCTCAGGGATACATGGAAGGAAGTAATGAAGCAGGCCGGACAGCCCGCTATGCCGGAGGCAGCACAGGCATAATACGACATGGGTTCCGGCTCGACCGGAGGTAAAGATGTCAGATGCATATATGTCGATGCTCATAGACAGCCAGGAGAAGAAACTCGCGCTTCTTGAAAAGGCGATAGAGCTCGATAAGGAACAGGAAGAAATAATTACAGGCGACGAGCCTGATATGGGAGCACTCAATGCAAATATCAATGCAAAGGGTGCTCTTATTGACGAGCTTGACAGACTGGACGACGGATTCGAGTCTTTATATGCAAAGGTCAGGGAGGATTTCATACAGAATAAGGATGCTCATAAGGAGGAGATCCGTACCCTGCAGGGACTTATCAGGCAGATAACGGAAAAGATCGCTCAGATCGAGGCCATGGAAGCGCGCTCAAAGATAAACTTCGAGAATTACATGAAGCAGCGCAGAAATTCCTTTAAAGACAATAAAAACGCGGTAAAGGCGGCGAATACATATGCGGTCAATATGCGTAAGATGAATAAGATCGATTCCATGTTCGTGGATAATAAAAAATGACATAGAAGGGCTGAGAGATCCGCGATTGCACGGATAAAAGTGCTTTTCATGACTAATAATGTGTGTTATTATAAAATTGGGTGTAATAAAGAATGCGTGATGGATCATATAAGTACATGAAAGGAGTCAGGGTATGAGAATAGGCAATGATATAAGCGGTATCAATAATGCAAGGATGCAGCAGAATACGCAGAAGGCCCAGGAGAAATCCGTGCAGAAGCTCTCCTCCGGGAAAAAGATCAATAATTCTTCTGATGATGCGTCAGGTCTTTCTATCTCCGAGAAGATGATCAAACAGATACAGGGGCTTAATAAGGCGATAGATAATGCAGGCGACGGGATGTCAATGACCGATATAGCAGATGGTGCGATGGATGAAGTCGGAGGAATGCTTGAGAGGCTTAATGAGCTTGCTATCCGCGGATCAAACGGGACTCTTTCGGCTGAAGACAGGAATGCCATAAATAAGGAAGCAGGCCAGCTGCTTTCCGATATCGACAGGATCAGCGGAAGCACCACATTTAATGAGATGCGGGTAATGGAAAATAAAGATGTCGATATACAGGCCGGGGCAGATAATGCAGGATCCAACAAGGTGACTGTAAGCATGCAGAGCATGGATTCCAAAACACTTGGGATAGGCGGGATAGATCTCTCTACAGCAAATGGGTCAAGGGCAGCCCTTACCCCTATTTCGGATGCTATCAAAACTCTTTCGGATCAGAGATCCGGCCTTGGTGCCCAGTATAACAGGATGTCCTCCACATCCAGAAATCTCGGAAATGTAGTAGAGAATACCACAGCCGCAAATTCAAGGGTACGGGATACGGATATGGGACAGGAGGCAGCAAAGCTCAGGAAGAACCAGCTGCTGCTTAAGGCACAGCAGCAGACAGCTCAGAAAAACAGAGAGGACAGAAACGCTCAGGCAAATGCGCTTCAGAATATACAATTGCATTGATCATATCTGATCGGACACATATACACCTGTCTGCAGATGTATATGCAGAAGATCCTGTTCTATAAGCATATGCAGCATCAGGGGCTTTCAGGGAAATATCTCCATGAAAGCTCTGTTTACTCTATAACAGAAAAAAACAATGATTCCGCCTGTCCGGAAGCCGTCGGATATCATACCGGCGCGGCAGCGGGAGGGAGCACAAAGCATGCTAGATAAATTCAATTATACAGAGGAACTGAAAAAAACCATTCTTGTTGTGGATGATGAATTCGTTAACAGGGAGCTTCTGGGAGCGATCCTTGAGGAGTATTACAATATCATCTATGCCGAGAACGGTGAGGAGGCGCTGGCTCTTATCAAGGCGAATGAAAAGATACTGTCAGCGATACTTCTGGATCTTCTTATGCCGGTCATGGACGGGTTCAGCCTGATCGATATACTTAAGGACGATGGCAGATACCGTTCCATACCTGTCATAGTATTAACGTCAGAAAAGCAGGCCGAGGTGGAGAGCCTGAGAAAGGGGGCAGCGGATTTTATTACCAAGCCCTATGACGCTCCGGAGGTTATCATAGCAAGGGTAAAGCGTATCATAGAGCTGTCTGAGGACAGGCTTGTGATACAGTCAACTGAGAGAGACGAGCTTACGGGCCTGTTTACAAAAACCTTCTTTTACGAATATGCAGGTCTGATGGACAGATACCACAGGGACAGGGAAATGGACGCCGTATCAGTTAATATTGATCGGTTTCATCTAGTGAATGAGATTTACGGCAGAGAATTCGGAAACAGGGTGCTTCTGACGCTGAGCAATACGATCCGGGATTTTGCCCGTGTTAATGAGGGCATAGCAGCCAGGGGAGATGCGGATGATTTCTATATGTATATTAACCGCCAGGAGGGCTATGAGGGGCTAGTTTCACAGATAGACAGGGCGATGGCCGGTCTTTCTGATGCCGTGCATATCAAGATACGTATAGGAGTATATACCTGCCTTGCGGACAGTCAGGATATGGAAAACAGATTTGACAGATCAAGGCTGGCCGCCAATACTCTGAGGGGCAAGTTTAACCAGACCATAGCGTATTATGACAGTGAACTGCAGCATAAGGTTTTTTATTCTGAGAGACTTATCAATGATATCCATGATGGTATAGCAAGAAAGCAGTTCGAGGTTTACTATCAGCCCAAATACGGGATACTTGAGGGCAAGCCCGTATTAAAGATGGCAGAAGCCCTTATCAGATGGAATCATCCGGAATTCGGCAGGATCGCTCCCCTGGATTTCATCTCACTTTTCGAGGAAAACGGACTTATCCAGATGCTGGATCACTTTGTATGGAAGGAAGCGGCGTCCAGCATAAAATACTGGAAGGACAAATTCGGGGTGACCATACCGGTTTCGGTAAATGTGTCCAGGATCGATATATACGATCATCAGATCGAAGATAAGATAGAAACCCTGGTTCATGATTACGGTCTTTCCCCCGCGGATCTTCATCTTGAGATAACCGAATCCGCATATTCGGATAATGCAGAGCAGCTCATCAGTGTGCTTAAGCATTTCCGCCAGAGAGGGTATCTCATAGAAATGGATGATTTTGGGGCAGGCTACTCCTCATTGAATATGCTTGCCAATCTTCCCATAGACGTATTGAAGCTGGACATGGGATTCATACAGGATATACATACCGATGAGAAAAGTCTGCATATGGTCCAGCTCATCATGGACATAGCCCGGTTCCTGAAGGTTCCGGTAGTTGCGGAGGGCGTCGAGGTTGAGGAGCAGTACAGGCTTCTTAAAGAGATCGGATGCGAGCTTATACAGGGGTACTACTTCTCCAGGCCGGTGCCGAAGCAGGATTTTGAAAAGTTTATCACAGGAGGGGGTGCTGTATGATCACTTTGGAGACATTGAAGGAATACGGGGCGGATACGGATGAAGCCCTTGCAAGATGCATGAATAATGCCGATTTTTACGTTATGCTGGTAAAAAAATCGCTGGATGATGCAAATTATGACAGGCTTAAGGAGGCGGTAGCCGCCGGAAATTATGAAGAGGGTTTTTCTGCAGCGCACGCGCTTAAGGGAGTGGTGACAAATCTGTCCCTTACCCCCCTGTCAGATCCGATAATAGAGATAACAGAGTCCTTGAGAGCCGGAGAGGACAGGGACTACAGCAGCCTGCTGGAAAGGATTGATGATCAGCTTGCAAAGCTTAAGGCACTTGCATAAATAACCTTTTATATTTGATAAATGCTTGAAAATGGGGTATTATGTCCATTGATGTAATGCAAGCCAAAGGAGGAGAAATAATGGGAACAAGTGAAAAGTCGCAGGGCGGATGGCGCTCAAATAAATGGATCAGGGCAGCCATACCGGCGCTTCTGCTTCATTGCAGTATCGGTACTGTATATTGCTGGTCGGTTTTCAGTCATGAGATAGCGGAGCATATAGGTCATGAAAAGTCCAGTGTAGAGTGGGCTTTTAGCTTTGCGATATTCTTTTTGGGAATGTCTGCAGCATTTCTCGGTAATGTTGTAGAGAGGGATATTCACAGATCCTCGCTCATAGCGACTATCTGCTTTTCTGCCGGGATGATCCTGACAGGCTTCTTTATTTTCTATGGCGGAAATCATCCCGGAAGCATCCTTGCCCTGATAGGCATATATATAAGCTATGGATTCATCATGGGTGTGGGACTCGGTACAGGCTACCTGTCACCGGTCAAGACGCTCATGCTTTGGTTCAAGGACAATAAAGGTCTGGCTACCGGACTGGCGGTTGCCGGATTCGGTGCGGCTAAGGCAATAGCAAGCCCCATAATGACAGCGATCCTTAATTCCATGGACGGCGGTGTATACAAGATGTTCTGGATTCTGGGCTGTGTATATTTTGTTATGATGTTCTGCGGACATCTTCTCCTTGCAAAGCCCGCTGACTGGCATGAGCCCAGCGCGAGTGAGAAGAAGCCCAGTACCATGGAAGTTATTAAGACAAAACCCATCACAAACTATATCGGTATCTGGGTCATGTTCTATATCAATATAACCTGCGGACTTGCGCTTATCTCTCAGGAAAAAGCGATAGTGAAGTGTATAGGTCTCGTCGCATTTGCAGGCATCATATCCTCCATATCAGCTATATTCAATGCCGGCGGTCGCCTTGGCTTCTCTGCCTGGGCTGATTATCAGAAGGACAGAAATACTATCTACAAGATCATATTCATACTCTCCATCGTTTTCACGGCTCTCGTGATCGTGACCGGAGGAATAAAGAACGGTCTTGGAAACGGCCTTCTCATAGCGCTGGTGCTTGGCCTGATCATGGTGGTAAATGCCGGATACGGCGGCGGTTTTTCCAATGTTCCTACTCTTCTGTCTGATCATTACGGCATGGGAAGCATATCAGCGATACACGGTATCACTCTTTCGGCCTGGGCCTTTGCCGGACTCACGGGCAATCAGATCGCTACCTATATAGTGAATCACACAGGTGAATTCATAGATATAGGTGGTAATTCCGTAAATCCTCAGGGCTATCAGAACGTGCTCTACTTTACAGTGGTCATGTATATCATAGCGCTCATCTTATGCTTCACCCTGGTAAGACCCAGCGGAAAGGCAGCCGCTGAATTAGAAGCAAAAAAAGGAAAGAGTTGAGTGCGGATATAAATAAAATAAAAGACAGAGTCTTTGGCATGGTTGATGTCGGCTTCACGGAAGACGGCATCAGCCGCGCTTATGATATCCTGAATCTGTTTATCATCCTTCTGAACCTGCTGGTAAGCATTGCCCTCACCTTCAGTGAGATCAGAATGGTTTATGGAGATCTTTGTTTGGCTATCGAGGAAGTAACGATAGCTTTTTTTGCGCTTGATTATATCCTCAGGCTCTGGACCTCCGACAGGCTCTATCCGGAGCTTTCAAAGCCTGCAGCTTTATTCAGATATGTTACATCCGGCCCGGGAATAGTGGATCTTGTCTCCTTCCTGCCCTATTACCTTCCGGTATTTTTTCCTTCCGGAGCAGCGGCCTTCAGGCTTTTCAGGGTTATGAGGATATTCAAGCTCTTTCGTGTGGGAGGATATTCGGATTCCCTGGGCATAATATGGAACGTGATATACAGCAAGAGGCAGCAGCTGTACTCGTCGATGTTTATAGTGATAGTCCTGATGCTGGCATCCAGTCTTTGCATGTACAGCGCCGAGCATGAGGCCCAGCCCGAAGTATTCCGTAATGCCTTTTCGGGCCTGTGGTGGGCGGGTTCCACCCTGCTTACCGTAGGATACGGGGATATCTACCCTGTGACAGTCGCCGGAAAAGTGATGGGAATGTGTATAGCCTTCCTCGGCGTCGGTGTTGTGGCCATTCCCACAGGTATAATATCTGCCGGATTCATCGAAAGATACAGCGAGTTAAAGGACCAGACGGCCGAAGCGAAGCCGGTGTCTTTTTCCATCAGACTGACTGCAGGAGACGCATGGACAGGGACTAAGCTGGATGAGATCTCCCTGCCCCGCAGTATGAGAGTAGCAAGTGTGAGCCGCGGCAAAACCAAAAAAAAGCCGGAGCATGGTATGATATTGAAAGCAGGAGATGTGATAACGATCATAACGGAGTTGATTAAATGAGGATGATAGAGAAAAAAAGGTTATTGTGGATAGTATTGTTTATCATGATGCTCATGCTGCCGGGCTGTACGGAAGAGGACATAAAGGCAGCGGCCGGCACAGAGTCTTCGGAGACATCGGAGGCTGCAGAGCCGGTATCGATCGAATCAGATATAGCCGATAAGGCTGTGATAATCGATGAAGATCCTTTTTCGGATAAAGCTGAAGCATCAGCTGATACAGCATCCGGACCTCTCACAGATATGGTCGTGATAACAGCGGGAGAAGCTTCAAATCAGGGCAGCGGTGAGTATGATGCCGGGATTTTTGAGTCGGCTGATTCGGCTGATACGGTATCAGACGACGGAGGCGCAGACCTTTTCGGAGATCAGGCTGCGGTATCTGAAAATACAGCAGAGGATACGGAGCCGGATAAGGTATCGGCAAATGAAACAGAGGCAGTCTCGGAAAATACGGTTTCTGAGGATACCGCTCAGGCAGAGGAAGCGCAGCAGCCTCAGCAGGTTCAGGTATCTGGTTCCGGAAGGGTAGTGGCGATAGATGCCGGACACCAGTCAAAGGGGGACAGCAGCAAGGAACCGATAGGGCCGGGGTCCAGCGAGATGAAGGCCAAGGTTGCCGGCGGTACAAGCGGTGTGGCAAGCGGTCTTGCGGAATATCAGCTTACTCTGCAGGTGTCGCAGAAGCTTCAGCAGGAGCTTCAGAACAGAGGCTATCAGGTTGTCATGATACGTACGTCCAATGATGTTAATATAAGCAATTCCGAGCGTGCCCAGATCGCAAATAATGCAGGGGCAAATGCTTTTATAAGAGTTCATGCCAACGGATCCTCGAATCCATCGGTAAATGGCGCGATGACCATATGTCAGACACCCTCAAATCCCTATAACGGATCGCTCGCTTCCCAGAGCAAAGCGCTCTCTGCCGCGGTTCTTGACGGACTTGTCGCAGCGACCGGATGCAAGAGGGAAAGAGTCTGGGAGACAGATACGATGAGCGGTATCAACTGGTGTCAGGTTCCGGTGACCATAGTCGAGCTGGGTTACATGACAAACCCCAATGAAGACGCACTGATGGCCACAGATGATTATCAATGGAAAATGGCCAGGGGCATAGCGGACGGTGTTGATGCGTTTCTTAAGTGACGACGGAGTCAGTCCTTTTTTTCATGGTCATATGATAGGTCAGCAGAGCCGTGAGTGCTGATGCAAAGGTCAGCAGCAGGGTACCGCCTAAAGGAAGGAGCCATTCGGCTCCGAGCCCTGAAAAAGGCACGCCTATACTGTCGGAATACGAATACATATAGGCGATGGGTGAGAGTATGCATCCGATGATGGAGCCCGTAACGGCGCCGATGGCAGCAGAGAGGGCTGATCTTCTGACAAATAATGAAATTATGATACGGTCTTCAAGCCCGCGCCTGCGCCAGGAGATGATACGGGATCTGTTTCTTGTGACTATGCTGATGATAATGATCATACAGATCAAAAAAGAAAGAGAATATATCAGCACCCCATAAGGCGCAAATCTTTCAAGCATGACATTATCCGATTCCGCCAGAAGAGCATATTCGGGAAGGGAATTCCTGTCCTCGATCATCCAGCGGCTCCGGCTTTCATCAAGCTGGCTCTCAAGACTCCTGATCTTTTTATCCGCTTCAGCCTTATCCTGAGATATACTGGCCTTTTCCTTTGCGATCTCCTCCTCGCGCTGCTCCTTTTTTTCAGTAAGCTCAGTCTGATCCTCATGGAGCTGTGTCTCTATTCCCGAAAGCTCAGCCCACTGGCTGGTGAAGCTTTTATGCATACTCTTTTCAGAGCCGCTCACATAGTTGGACAGTCCCTGCGCCTTTTTCAGATCGGAGGCGGTGACATTTGCCTTGCTGTATACCTCATCCAGAACGCCGGAAAGGTCCTTTTTCCCGTTTTCGATCGTGGTCTGCGCATTTTTTTCCCGGGCCTGTATCAGATCCTTTGCTTTATCGATGGATTCCTGCTCGGAATCAAGATCGGCAATGGCTTTTTCATAATCCTTCTCAAGAGTAGTCAGCTCTTCATCAAGTGATGCGGCCTTCTCTTCTGATTCACCGATGGAGGATTCCAGTTTTTCTATTTCCCTGCGCAGATCCATGGAAATTGACTGTTCCCTGGCAGCGGTCAGGGAAGGCTCCATATTGATCTCTATGTATTCACGGGCATCATTTATCAGACGTCTGTAGCTGTCTGACATGGTGATATCCTTCCTTGCGCCCTTCACGTGAATATAGAGAGACGGATATATATTAGGAGCATCTATCGCATTGTTCTGTGAGACGGAATAAGCTTCATCGGGATAGGGGCTCACGGACTCGATGCAGTCAGCATACTGCAGCGTGCTTATATCGGTATCTGTGAAACCGAGCGGATAGGACAGCTTCAGATCGTAGGCGTCATCCTTGTCGAATCTGTTGTCAGCGCATTTCTCGATCGTTTTTGAGATAGCGGAGGGAGAGACCAGAGCTGACATGCCGATAAAAGCGATCAGCGCAAGAACCATAAAACTGCCGCGATGTTTTTTTGAAGTATTTATTTCCGCATTTCCGTTAATCTCAGCCATAGCCTAACAATTCTAACACGGTGACCGGCGCTTGTCATGTTAAAAAAAATCTGATAATCTGTTCCATCGGGGACGGTTCTTTGATGGATTCAATGAAAATACTTTTTTTTGATATAGACGGAACTCTTTGGAATTGGAAAAATGAGATACCGGAAAGCACAAGAAAGGCGGTGCGTCTGGCCCGCAAAAAAGGCAATCTGGCATTTATCAATTCCGGCCGCAGCAGGGCCTTTATTCAGAATAAAGAGCTTTTGGGTATAGGATTTGACGGCATAATATCCGGCTGCGGTACTCTGATAGAGCTTGACGGCAAAGTGATCTACGAGCACGAGATATCCGGGGAAAAGGCGGAGCGTATAGTTTCCGGCGTGAGAAGGCATGGATGGAAGCCGGTGCTCGAAGGCCGGGAGTATCTGTATATGGATTTCGAAGAAGAATTTGCCGATGACTGGTACGGAAGGAAGCTGAAAAGAGAGCTTGGCAGCAGACTCAAGAGCATAGCCGGCGAATGGGGAAAATGGAGAATGCAGAAGCTCTCATGCAATATCCGCGGAGCTGAGAGAGAAGCCTGCAGGGAAGAGTTCGGGGATGAATATGATTTTATAATGCATGACCTGGATGTATGTGAGCTTGTGCCGAAACCCCACAGCAAGGGGACAGGGATAAAGCATATATGTGAGCTTCTGAATGTCCCGCTGACTTCGACCTATGCCTTCGGGGACAGCGTAAATGATATGGAAATGCTTAAGACCGCAGGAACAGCCATAGTCATGGGAAGCGGAGGAGACGCAGCAAAGGATGCTGCGGATTATATAACGACTCCGCAGGAAGATGACGGGATCTGGAATGCCTGTGTTCACTTCGGACTTTTGTGATGAGATTCAGATCCTCTGATTGAACTCAACTATCTTTAAGAAGGTCGCTTCTGAGATGTCATGCTCCATTTTACAGGCGTCCTTCTGCGCGGTATCAGAGTCGACCCCGAGGTTTTCAAGGAATAGGGTGAGCTCTCTTTCCCGGGTATAGATCCTGGTCGCGATACGTCTTCCGGCATCGGTGAGACTGATCATATTATTATCGTCCATAGTGATATAACCGTTCTCCCGCAGCCTTTTCATGGCTATGGAGACACTGGGCTTCGAAAAACCCAGCTCGGATGCGATATCTATACTGCGGACATTACCCTTCTGCTCTTTGATCTTGAGTATGGCCTCCAGATAATCCTCTGCCGATTCATGTATATTCATAGTACCTCCGGGACATGCAGAGGCAAAGGTCCGCACATCTTGATTCAGTGTTGATAAAATCGAAAGTATTATATCATATTTCCGCATGTTTTGTGATATACTTTATGTGTTATCGGCGATACAGCGATACATCACTTAAGAATCGTACAAGACCGGGTTCCCGCCGGGCGGGGGCGTGTCCTGAATAGTTACCACTTGATCACACAATATAATAAGGGGGCCACATGGATTACAGGAAGATCATAAGCGCGATGACACTTGAAGAAAAGGCTTCATTATGCTCCGGAAGAGATTTCTGGCATACCAAGGCAGTGAAAAGCCAGAAGGTGCCAGAGATAATGGTGAGTGACGGACCTCACGGACTCAGGAAGCAGCCATTGTCGCAGGATCATCTTGGGAATTTCGAGAGCATTAAGGCGGTATGCTTTCCTGCGGCCTGCGCAACGGCATCCTCCTTTGACAGGGCGCTCCTTACAAAGATGGGAAAGGCTCTCGGGATCGAGTGTCAGGCGGAGAATATAGCCACGATACTGGGACCGGCCGTTAATATAAAGAGATCCCCTCTTTGCGGCAGGAATTTTGAATACTTCTCCGAGGATCCGTATCTTTCCACGGAGCTCTCGGGGGCGCTTATTAAAGGGATCCAGAGCAAAAATATCGGGACCTCCATCAAGCATTTCGCAGCAAACAACCAGGAGACGAGAAGGCTCACAGCAAGCTCCGAGGTTGATGAGCGGACAATGAGAGAGATATATCTCGCATCGTTTGAAGGAGCCGTGAAAAATGCAAAGCCGTGGACCGTCATGTGTTCATACAACAGGATCAACGGCCTTCATGCATCTGAGAACAAGACCTACCTTACGGATATACTCCGGGACGAATGGGGATTTGACGGCGTGGTGATGAGCGACTGGGGAGCGGTAAATGACAGGGTTAAAGGACTGGCTGCCGGACTTGACCTTGAAATGCCGGGATCGTACGGTGTCAATGACAGGGAGATAATCGAGGCGGTACAGAGCGGCTCCCTCCCGGAAAAGACACTTGACCGTGCTGTTGAGAGGATACTCAAATGGATAGACAGGTACGAATCAAAAAAACAAAAGGATGTGAAATGGGATAAGGAAGCGGATCACGAGCTTGCAGGCAAGATTGAGGCGGAGAGCGCGGTTCTCTTAAAGAATGAAGAACAGATACTTCCTCTTGATAAAAACGATACGATAGCCGTGATAGGCAGATTTGCCAAGGCTCCCAGATATCAGGGCGGCGGGAGCTCGCATATCAACTCCTTCAAGGTGACCTCCTTTATGGATGCGGCCAAAGGAAAAGGACACGATCTGTTATATGCGGACGGATACGATCCGAATAAGGACGAGATCGACAGGACATTGATAACAAAAGCCGTAAACGCAGCAAAAAAAAGCGATGTGGCTGTTGTTTTTGCCGGACTGCCTGACAGCTTTGAATCAGAGGGGTATGACAGAAGCCATATGCGCCTGCCGGATAATCAAAACATCCTTATTGATGAAATACTTAAGGTACAGCCCAATGTAGTCGTGGTACTTCACAACGGTTCTGCTGTGGAGATGCCCTGGGAGAAGGATGTAAAGGGCATATTTGAAATGTATCTCGGCGGACAGAATGTGGGAAGCGCGGAATATGACCTGCTTTTCGGGAAGGTGAACCCTTCTGGGAGACTGCCGGAGACCTTCCCCGTCAAGCTGTCCGATAACCCGTCATATCTGCATTTTCCCGGCTATATGGATGAGGTTAAATATGCCGAGGGTGTATTTGTCGGATACAGATATTATGACACAAAGGATCTGAAGGTCCTGTTCCCCTTCGGACACGGACTTTCATATACGACATACAAATATTCCAATCTCAAGGTATCCAAGAGGAAGATAAAAAACACCGATCCACTGACAGTTTCCGTAGATGTTACCAACATAGGACGGATGGCAGGCAAGGAGGTCGTGCAGATCTATATATCAGCACCGGATGACGGCATAGCAAGACCCAGGCATGAGCTTAAGGGCTTCGAAAAGGTTTCCCTCAGGGCAGGAGAGACAAAAACCGTTACTTTTGAGCTTGACAGCAGGGCGTTCGCATACTGGGATACGAAAGTCCACGACTGGGTGGTGCCGGAAGGAGATTATATGGTGGAGGCCGGAGCTTCCTCCAGGGATATCAAATATTCAAAAAAAGTCAATATTGAGGCCGTGACAAAGCCCTCCATCACCATAACGGAGAATACCTGCATAGGAGATATCATTGGAAGGCCGGAGCTTGCGGAGGATCTGAAGCCCCTGATCGATTCCTATATGCATGCAGACAAAAAGGATAAGAATAAGGGATCTGAAGCCATTTCCGATAAGATGATAGGGGAGATGCTCAAATTCACACCCCTCAGAGGAGTCATAAGCTTCGGTGATGGAGAATATGATCATGAAAAGCTTGCAAAGGTCATAAAAGCGATGCAGGCAAAGATTTGACACTCTATTTTACCAATGATAAGATGAATTCTGCCGCGCCGATGTTGGAACTGGCAGACAAGCAGGATTTAGGTTCCTGTGCTCTCAAGGCGTGTGGGTTCAAGTCCCACTCGGCGCAATGACCATAAACATTCAACAAAAGGAGAGAAAAAATGAAAGGAAACATTGTAGTAGGACAGTCTGGCGGACCTACTGCCGTCATCAATTCATCAGTAGCGGGAGTATATGTCGCAGCAAAGCAGCTGGGCGTGGATAAGGTCTATGGCATGGTTCACGGCATTGAGGGCTTCCTCAAGGATAAGCTGACAGACCTTGATGATTATCTTTCGGATGATATGGGCGTGGAGCTCTTAAAGCGTACCCCCTCTGCCTTCCTCGGAAGCTGCCGTTTCAAGATGCCCAAGATCGAGGGCCATGAGGATGTTTACGAGAAGGTATTCGAGATAATGGAGAAGCATGACATCCAGTATCTGTTCTATGCAGGCGGAAATGATTCAATGGATACCGTAAAGATGCTTTCGGATTATGCGGCAGCACACGGTAAGTCACAGAAATTCATGGGTGTGCCCAAGACAATAGACAACGATCTGCCGATCACCGATCATTGCCCGGGCTACGGCTCATCTGCAAAGTATATCGCAACCTCTCTCAAAGAGATAATCAGGGACAATGCTTCCTTCGGTGCCGAGAAGCCTACCATCTGCATAGTTGAGATCATGGGAAGGAATGCAGGCTGGCTTACAGCAGCAGCAGCGCTCGCAAAGGGACCTGACTGCGAAGGCGTCGATGCTATATATCTCCCCGAGAGGACCTTTGATATGGATGGCTTCATGAAGAAGGTCAAGACTCTTTCAGAGACCAGGACATCGGTTGTTATCGCTGTATCAGAGGGCGTCAAGCTGGCAGACGGCAGATATGTATGCGAGCTGGAGGCAGACTCTGTTCCGGTGGATGCATTCGGACATAAGCAGATGGGCGGTACGGCTACAACCCTCGCTCACAAGATCGCTGCAGAGTATGGACTCAAAACAAGGGCAGTGGAGCTCTCCACACTTCAGAGAGCTGGCACACATATCGCATCCCTGACAGATATAAACGAGGCCTTCCAGGTAGGACATGATGCAGTAGTTGCTGCCGATCAGGGCAAGACAGGCGAGATGATCATACTGAAGAGAGACTGCGATTCTCCTTATGAGTGCGGGACTTCTTCTTATGATATACATCAGATCGCCAATGTGGAAAGGGCTGTTCCGGATGAGTATATCGGAGCTGACGGATGCTCTATTACAGCTGAATATATCAAGTATGCGCGTCCGCTCATCATCGGCGAGCTCACTCCTGTATTTGTTAACGGACTTCCCCGTCATATCCTTTGCAGGGAAGTGATCGAATACGAGAAATAAAGCATTTTGGTTTTTCAGCTGACCCGGTGGACAGGAGAGGACGGTATATGGATATAGTTTGTTTGGATATGGAAGGCGTACTGGTTCCTGAGATATGGATAGCCTTCGCCGAGGCCACAGACATCCCTGAATTAAAGAAGACCACCCGCGATGAGCCTGATTATGACAAGCTCATGAAATACAGGCTGGCAATATTGAAGGATCGGGGACTGGGGTTGAAGGAGATACAGGACGTCATAGCCGGGATCGATCCTCTGCCGGGAGCGAAGGAATTTCTGGATGAGCTCAGGACTCTGACTCAGGTTATAGTGATATCAGATACCTTTGAGCAGTTTGCAAAGCCTTTGATGGCAAAGCTCGGATGGCCCACATTATTCTGCAATTCTCTGGTCGTGGCAGAGGACGGCAGCATATCCGACTACAGGATGAGGGTTGAGAAATCAAAGCTTTCAACTGTAAAGGCGCTTCAGAGCATAGGCTTTGATACCATAGCGGCAGGAGATTCCTTTAATGATCTGGCTATGATCAGAGCCTCGAAAACAGGTTTTCTTTTCAGAAGCACTGAGCAGATAATGAAGGATAACCCCGATCTGGAGGAGTTTGAGGACTTCCCGGAATTCCTGGAGGCATTAAAAAAAGCCTTGACAGCATAAGTGAATTTATATTATCATTACGAATTGCCGAAGACAGCAGGTGGCCTCGATGTATAGGAATCGGGACCGTAAGCTCCGGAAACAGACGCCTGCCGAGGATGAAATTTCTTATATTCAGTATGTAGGATTTCTGAACCCCTGTCTTTTTGGCAGGGGTTTTTCGGTAAAAATAAAAAGGAGGTAAAAGCTAAATGGCAAAGGTAGAACTCAAGGCTCCCATAGTCGATGAGATCTCCGAGAAGCTCAAAAACGCTCATGCAGCGGTGCTCGTTGATCACAGAGGACTTACCGTGGAGCAGGACACACAGCTTCGCAGACAGCTTCGCGAAGCAGGGGTTTCCTACAAAGTCTACAAAAACACCATGATGAAGAGAGCCTTTGAAGGCACTGATTTCGCAGAGCTTGACAAGCTGCTGGACGGACCGTCCGCTCTTGCTCTTGCGGAGGATGATGTCACAGCTCCTGCCCGCGTGCTTGTAAAATTTGCAAAGACTGCAGATAAGCTCGAGATAAAGGGTGCTGTTATCGAAGGTGAGTACTATGACATCAAAGGTGTTGAAGAGCTTGCGAAGATCCCTTCAAGAGAGGAACTTCTCGGAAGACTCTTCGGATCATGGAAATCACCTGTTTCAAACTTCGCCCGTGTGCTTAATCAGATCGCTGAGAAGACACCCGAGGGCGGTACAGCTAAGGATGCGGTAGATGCATCGGCGGCAGAGGCTCCTTCAGAAGAAGCAGCTCCTGCACAGACAGAAGAGACACCGGCTGAGGCTCCGGCAGAGGCGCCTGCAGCAGAATAATCCAGGAAAGAGAGGAATGATAAAATGGCAAAGCTTACAAAAGAAGAAATTATCGATGCTATAAAGGAGCTTACTGTACTCGAGCTCAATGATCTCGTAAAGGCTTGCGAGGAGGAGTTTGGCGTATCTGCAGCAGCAGGTGTGGTAGTTGCAGCAGGCGGAGCAGCAGGCGGAGATGCCGCAGCTGCTGAGGAGAAGACTGAGTTTGATGTAGAGCTCACAGAGGTAGGACCTAACAAGATCAAGGTCATAAAGGTTGTACGTGAGGTTACCGGACTTGGACTTAAGGAAGCAAAGGATCTTGTAGAGGGCGCTCCTAAGGTACTTAAGGAGGCAGCTGACAAGGCTTCTGCTGATGATATCAAGGCTAAGCTCGAGGCAGAGGGAGCAAAGATCACTCTTAAGTAATTAAATAAAAAAATCATTGACTTTACAGGAAAGCTTGTGTTACCATGTAGATTGCACTCTTGTGGCGGCACGGCTTTCTTTGTCTTTAAATCCGCAGACAAAGCCGGTATATATGCTACTTTACAAGATGCGGGAAACTGTCGGTTCAAAATAATTTCATGGGGTGAAAGCTTAGATGGAAAAGAATAGGATACATCCGGTCTACAGTGGAAAGAATCTGAGGATGAGCTACCAGAGACAAAAAGAGGTCCTGGAAATGCCGAATCTCATAGATGTACAGAAATCCTCGTATGGCTGGTTTATTAATGAAGGCCTCAAGGAGGCGTTCGAAGATATTTCGCCTATAAACGATTATAGCGGAAATCTTTCCATGGAGTTTGTCGATTACCAGTTCAACAAAGAAAAGGTAAAGTACAGCATTGAAGAGTGCAAGGCGAGGGATGCCACATATTCTGCCCCTCTTGAGGTTACGGTGCGTCTGTATAATGCGTCCAAACCCGAAGCGGACAATACCGAGCAGAAGATTTTCATGGGCGACCTGCCGATAATGACAGATACCGGAACCTTCGTCATAAACGGAGCGGAGCGTGTAATAGTATCACAGCTGGTACGTTCACCCGGTATATATTACGGGATAGATCATGATAAATTCGGAAAGAAGCTCTATTCATGCACTGTTATCCCCAACAGGGGCGCATGGCTTGAGTATGAGACTGATTCCAATGATATCTTCTATGTGCATGTGGACCGTACGAGAAAGGTGCCTATCACGGTGCTTCTCCGCGCTTTGGGCATCGGGACAAATCAGGAGATCCTGGATGTCTTCGGCGATGAGCCCAAGATCCTGGCTTCCTTTACGAAGGATCCCGGCGAGAGCGTCAGAGACGGTCTTTTGGAATTATATAAGAAGATACGTCCCGGAGAGCCTCTTGCAGAGGAGAGTGCGCGTACTCTTATCGAGGGGATGTTCTTCGATGTAAGGAGATATGACCTCGCAAAGGTAGGAAGATATAAATTCAATAAGAAGCTTTCCTTCAGAAACCGCATAGCGGGACATATCCTGGCAGAGGATGTATTGGATCCTGCCACCGGTGAGGTGATAAAGCTTTCCGGCAAAAACGGGATCGCGGCCAAGGCAGGCACGGAGGTTACAAGGGAGCTTGCGGATGAGATACAGAACAGTGCCGTGCCAAGCGTGATGATCCAGACAGAAAAGAGAAATGTAAAGGTTCTTTCTTCCATGATGGTTGATATCAATCATTACATAGAGTTCCCGAAGGGAGAGAGCGCAAGGGATTACGGAGTTACAGAGCTGGTTTATTATCCCGCGCTTGAGAAGCTCATGGAAGAGAATGATACGCCGGAGGCGCTTAAGGACGCTATAAGACACAATATTTCGGATCTTATCCCGAAGCACATTACCCGCGAGGATATATTCGCTTCTATTAACTATAATATGCATCTCGAGTACGGTACCGGCAACAAGGATGATATAGATCATCTCGGAAACCGCCGTATACGTGCAGTCGGAGAGCTCTTACAGAATCAGTACAGGATAGGACTGACAAGGCTTGAGAGAGTTGTGCGTGAGAGGATGACGACTCAGGACATCTCTACCGTTACGGCTCAGCAGCTTATAAACATCAAGCCTGTCACGGCAGCAGTCAAGGAGTTCTTCGGTTCATCACAGCTGTCACAGTTTATGGACCAGAACAATCCTCTCGGAGAGCTTACCCATAAGAGAAGATTATCTGCTTTGGGACCGGGCGGACTTTCGAGAGACCGTGCCGGAATGGAGGTCAGGGATATCCATTATTCCCATTATGGACGCATGTGTCCCGTAGAGACCCCCGAAGGTCCTAATATAGGACTTATAAATTCACTTGCCTGCTATGCTCGCATAAATGAATACGGTTTTGTTGAGTCTCCCTACAGGAAGGTGGATCATTCGGATCCGGAGAATCCCAGGGTTACTGACGAGGTCGTCTACATGACCGCTGATGAGGAGGATAATTATCACGTAGCTCAGGCTTCGGAGCCTCTTGACCGCGAGGGTCATTTCGTGAACCGCATGGTTTCGGGAAGATTCAAGGATGAGACCCAGCAGTATGAGAAGGGAATGTTTGATTACATGGACGTTTCTCCGAGACAGGTTTTCTCGGTTGCGACGACTCTGGTTCCCTTCCTTCAGAATGATGACCCTACCCGTGCGCTCATGGGATCCAACATGCAGAGACAGGCAGTGCCGCTGCTTACCACTGAGGCGCCGATCATAGGGACAGGCATGGAGGCAAAGGCTGCGGTAGACTCAGGCGTCTGCCTGCTTGCGGACAAGCCCGGGACCGTCCTGCTCTCACAGAGCGATATGATCAAGGTTGCCAATGATGACGGGACAAGGACTGATTACAAGCTTGCAAAGTTCATGAGGTCCAATCAGTCCAACTGCTACAACCAGAGGCCTATTGTGGTAAAGGGACAGCATATAGAGGCAGGCGAGGTAATAGCTGACGGACCCTCCACATCAAACGGAGAGCTTGCCCTTGGCAAAAACCCGCTTATCGGCTTCATGACATGGGAAGGTTACAATTACGAGGATGCTGTACTTATAAGTGAGCGTCTTGTAAGAGATGATGTATTTACTTCCATCAATATAGAAGAGTATGAATGCGAATCAAGAGATACCAAGCTGGGACCCGAGGAGATCACAAGAGATGTACCCGGTGTCGGCGAGGAGGCCTTAAAGGACCTTGACGAGAACGGTATCATCCGTATAGGCGCAGAGGTCAGGGCCGGGGATATCCTTGTAGGCAAGGTAACTCCCAAGGGAGAGACAGAGCTTACCGCTGAAGAGAGGCTTCTTCGCGCCATATTCGGTGAGAAGGCCCGTGAGGTCAGGGATACATCGCTTAAGGTTCCCCATGGTGAGTACGGTATTGTAGTTGATGCTAAGGTCTTCACCAGAGATGCGGGCGATGAGCTCTCACCCGGAGTAAATAAAGCAGTACGTATTTATATCGCTCAGAAGAGAAAGATCGGTGTGGGTGACAAAATGGCGGGCCGCCATGGAAACAAGGGTGTCTGCTCAAGGGTGCTTCCTATAGAGGACATGCCCTATCTTCCTAACGGCAGACCGCTTGATATAGTGCTCAATCCTTTGGGCGTGCCTTCACGTATGAATATAGGCCAGATCCTTGAGATACACCTTTCTCTGGCAGCGGCAGCACTTGGATTCAAGATCTCGACCCCCGTATTTGACGGAGCAAACGAGATAGATATCGAGGAAACGCTTGAGCTTGCAAATGACTACGTAAACAGTGAATGGGAAGATTTTGAGAATAAATACAAGGATCTTCTCCTTCCTGAGGTAATGGATTTCCTGTCTGAAAACAGGAGTCACAGAGAGGTCTGGAAGGGCGTCGAGATAAGCAGGGACGGTAAGGTCAGGCTCAGAGACGGCCGTACCGGTGAGTATTTTGACAATGCGGTAGCTATCGGACACATGCATTATCTCAAGCTGCATCACATGGTTGATGATAAGATACATGCCCGCTCCACAGGTCCTTACTCCCTTGTCACCCAGCAGCCTCTCGGAGGAAAGGCGCAGTTTGGCGGACAGCGTTTCGGAGAAATGGAAGTGTGGGCGCTCGAAGCATACGGCGCGGCATATACTCTTCAGGAGATACTTACCGTCAAGTCGGATGATGTGATCGGAAGAGTCAAGACATATGAAGCCATCATCAAGGGCGAGAATATACCCGAGCCCGGCATACCGGAGTCGTTCAAGGTCCTGCTGAAGGAGCTCCAGTCTCTGGGACTCGACGTCAGAGTCCTTAAGGATGACGGCACCGAAGTAGAGATAGCCGAGACCGCCGAGTTCGGAGATACAGACATGAGGCACATCCTTGATGATGACAGGTTCTATGGAGGCTCAAGAGAGGATGAGTTTAAGGCAAACGGATTTACCACGCAGGAATTTGACGATAATACCGGGACTCTGTCTACGGTAGATGATGAAGAATCATACGTGGATGAGGAATCTTATGTAGAAGAGGAGTCATATGTGGACGATGAGTCCGCAGAGACTGCTTCCCCTGCAGAGTAAATTTATTAGATCAAGCGATACTTTTATGAGAGGAGCTATCAGATGCCTGAGATGATAAACAGACAGACAGACAAATATGAGCCGCTGACCTTTGATGCGATAAGAATAGGTCTTGCAAGCCCTGAGAAGATCCGTGAGTGGTCTCACGGTGAGGTTAAAAAACCCGAGACTATAAATTATCGTACCCTTAAGCCGGAACCGGACGGTCTTTTCTGTGAGAGGATATTCGGACCGACAAAGGACTGGGAGTGTCATTGCGGAAAATATAAAAAGATCAGATACAAAGGCGTGATCTGCGATAAGTGCGGAGTCGAGGTTACCAAGGCCTCTGTCCGCCGTGAAAGAATGGGACATATAGAGCTTGCGGCTCCCGTATCACACATATGGTATTTCAAGGGCATACCCAGCCGTATGGGACTTATCCTTGACCTGTCTCCCAGGATCCTGGAGAGAGTACTGTATTTTGCAGCATATATTATCCTTGATCCCGGAGAGACCGATCTCGAATATAAGCAGATCCTTTCCGAGCAGGAGTATCAGAATGCCCGTGAGCAGTATGGATACAAATTCCGTGTCGGCATGGGCGCAGAAGCTGTAAAGGAGCTTCTCCAGAGCATAGATCTTGACAAGGAATCCGAAGAGCTCAGAGGAGAGCTTGAGAATGCCACCGGCCAGAAAAGGGCCCGCATAGTCAAGAGACTTGAGGTGGTGGAGGCATTCAGGGAATCAGGAAACGAGCCGGCCTGGATGGTGCTCGACTGCATGCCGGTGATACCGCCGGATCTCAGGCCCATGGTACAGCTCGATGGCGGAAGATTTGCCACATCCGATCTTAACGATCTTTACAGAAGGATCATAAACAGAAATAACAGACTGCAGAAGCTTCTGGAGCTTGGCACTCCGGATATCATCGTTCGTAATGAGAAAAGAATGCTTCAGGAAGCAGTAGATGCTCTTATTGATAACGGACGCAGAGGCAGACCGGTCACCGGACCCGGAAACCGCCCGCTGAAGTCCTTATCCGATATGCTTAAGGGAAAAGGCGGAAGATTCAGACAGAATCTTCTCGGAAAGCGTGTTGACTATTCAGGACGTTCCGTTATCGTCGTAGGACCCGAGCTTAAGATCTGGCAGTGTGGTCTGCCGAAGGAGATGGCCATAGAGCTTTTCAAGCCCTTCGTAATGAAGGAGCTTGTCTCAAACGGGACATCTCATAATATAAAGAATGCAAAAAAAATGGTAGAGCGTCTCGATCCCGAGGTTTGGGATGTGCTCGAGAAGGTGATACATGAGCATCCGGTCATGCTTAACCGCGCTCCTACGCTTCACAGACTGGGAATCCAGTCATTTGAGCCTGTGCTTGTAGAGGGTAAAGCCATTAAGCTTCATCCGCTTGCATGTACTCCTTTTAATGCCGACTTCGACGGAGATCAGATGGCTGTACATCTTCCCCTTTCCGTTGAGGCACAGGCAGAGAGCAGGTTCCTTATGCTGATGCCCAATAACCTTCTGAAGCCCGCAGACGGCGGCCCTGTTAATGTGCCTACACAGGATATGGTCCTGGGATGCTATTATCTGACTCAGGAAAGAGAGGGCGAGCCCGGTGAGGGGAAGGTGTTTAAAAGTGTCAGCGAGGCTATTCTTGCTCACGAAAACGGTATCATTACCCTTCACTCAAAAATAGGTGTACAGGTTACCCGCACCATAGACAAGCAGTCTCATACCGGGGTGGTCAAATCCACACTCGGAAGATTCCTGTTTAACGAGATAGTTCCGCAGGATCTTGGCTTTGTAGACAGATCGGTAGAAGGAAATGAGCTCTCTCTTGAGATAGATTTCCTTGTAGGTAAGAAGCAGTTAAAGAAGATAATCACAAATGTGCTTAATACACATGGCGCGATCAAGACCGCTGAGGTGCTGGATCACATCAAGGATATGGGATACCATTATTCCACTATAGCGGCCATGAGTGTTTCCATTTCCGACATGACCGTTCCCTCGCAGAAGCAGGAGCTTCTTGACAGGGCCCAGGATCAGGTTGACAGGATCACGAGGAACTATAAGAGAGGTCTTATCACTGATTCCGAGAGATATAAGGAGGTCATCGATACCTGGAAGGAGACAGATGACGAGCTCACTCACGAGCTTCTTAACGGACTTGATAAATACAACAATATCTATATGATGGCAAACTCCGGAGCAAGAGGCTCGGATCAGCAGATAAAGCAGCTTGCCGGCATGAGAGGACTTATGGCTGACACGACCGGTCATACCATAGAGCTTCCCATAAAGAGTAATTTCCGTGAGGGTCTGAACGTTCTTGAATACTTCATGTCTGCGCACGGAGCCAGAAAAGGACTTTCTGATACTGCATTGAGGACAGCTGACTCAGGATATCTGACAAGACGTCTTGTAGATGTATCTCAGGAGCTTACCATAAGAGAGCAGGACTGCTCGGAAGGAAAAGATGTCATACCCGGAATGGTCGTAAAGGCATTTTATGATGATGCCAACAAAGGCGACGGAAAGGGTGAGATCGAGAGCCTTCAGGACCGTATTACAGGGCGGTTCTCATGTGAGGACATCTATGATGATAAGGGCAATATCATAGTCAGGGCAAACCGTATGATCACCCCCAGACGTGCTGAGCAGATAGTGAAGTCAGGCGTCAGGGACGGAGAGCCGATCAAGGAGGTCCGTATCAGGACAGTACTTACCTGCCGCTGCAAAAACGGCATCTGCGCGAAGTGCTACGGAGCCAATATGGCAACAGGCGACGCTGTACAGGTCGGCGAGGCTATCGGTATCATAGCTGCGCAGTCCATAGGAGAGCCCGGTACACAGCTTACGATGAGAACCTTCCATACAGGAGGAGTTGCCGGATCGGATATCACACAGGGTCTTCCCAGAGTTGAGGAGCTTTTCGAGGCAAGAAAGCCCAAGGGACTTGCTATCATATCCGAGATAGACGGCGATGTGACCATCAGAGAGAAGAAAAAGGAATCCTTCATACCGGCAGCGGGAGAGGACTCCGGAGAAGATTCCATAAATAAGGATGATATTGTCAAGAAGGAAGTCATAGTCACCAACAGTGAGACCGGTGAAGCGAAGAGCTACCTGATCCCCTTCGGCTCAAGACTCAAGTCAGTCGAGGGACATCATATTGAAGCAGGACAGGAGATCACTGAGGGATCTGTGGATCCTCATGATCTGCTCAGGATTAAAGGCGTGCGCGCAGTTCAGGACTACCTGCTTCGCGAGGTTCAGAGGGTTTACAGACATGAGGGCGTTGAGATCAATGACAAGCATATCGAGGTCATAGTCCATCAGATGCTCAAGAAGGTCCGTATCACAGAGTCTCATGATGCGCTGGATGTGCTTCCCGGCGAGCTGATGAATGTTCTTGATTTTGATGATATGAATGAGAGACTTGTGGCCGAAGATAAGGTGCCCGCCGAGGGTACCCAGGAGATGCTCGGTATCACAAAAGCGTCTCTTGCTACCGAATCCTTCATGTCGGCAGCCTCATTCCAGGAGACCACGAGGGTCCTCACGGATGCTGCTATCAAGGGTAAGGTTGATAAGCTTATCGGAATGAAGGAAAACGTCATAATAGGTAAGCTCATACCTGCGGGAACCGGAATGAAGAGATACAGAAACATAGATCTCAACACAGACGGCCCGACACTCGGAGATGAGATCAGCTTTGATGACGAGATCGTACTGGATGAGGGAGACGGCTTCTCTGAGGATGAGACAGAGACAGCAGAAGCAGATGTGGAAGCTGCAGAGGAAGAAGTGATCACAGAGGATGAGGCCGTTTTGACAGAGGAATAAAAAATCCTTGACATCACCGCAGATCAGGTCTTATAATGCTAGGGCGTGTCTTTAGGACACGCCCTGATTTATGTCTGTTGTGAATGGCAGAAACTATACTAAAAAAGAAAAGAGGTGAAACTTAATGCCAACATTCAACCAGTTAGTCAGAAAGGGCAGGCAGACTTCAGTAAAGAAGTCTACGGCACCGGCTTTGCAGAGAGGATTCAATTCGCTGCAGAAAAAGGCCACAGCTACAAAATCTCCTCAGAAAAGAGGTGTTTGCACAGCTGTTAAGACTGCTACACCTAAGAAGCCTAACTCAGCTCTCAGAAAGATCGCCCGTGTGCGTCTTTCAAACGGTATCGAGGTAACGAGCTACATTCCCGGAGAGGGACACAATCTCCAGGAGCACAGCGTTGTCATGATCCGCGGAGGCAGAGTAAAGGATCTTCCCGGTACGAGATATCACATTATCCGTGGTACGCTTGATACAGCAGGCGTAGCAAACCGTATGCAGGCTCGTTCCAAGTACGGCGCTAAAAAGCCAAAGGAAAAGAAGTAATATCAAGTAAACAAAAAGGTTGTGTTGGATTAAGTTAGTTCAGCACGAACACATTTTTTGTGAGTACCTGTGGGTTTATCCCACACAAGGAGGGAAGAAACGTGCCACGTAAAGGACATATAGCTAAAAGAGACGTTCTGGCAGACCCCAAGTATAACGATAAGGTAGTTACAAAGCTCATCAATTCCATCATGCTTGACGGAAAGAAAGGTGTAGCGCAGAAGATCGTTTACAATGCGTTTGACAGAGTCGAAGAAAAGACAGGGAAGCCTGCCCTTGAGGTTTTTGAGCAGGCAATGCAAAACGTCATGCCTCAGCTGGAAGTAAAGGCAAGACGTGTCGGTGGTGCCACATATCAGGTACCCATCGAGGTGCGTCCTGACCGTCGTCAGGCTTTAGGCCTCCGGTGGCTGACACTGTTTTCAAGAAACAGGTCAGAGAAGACCATGGAGGAAAGGCTTGCAAACGAGATCATGGATGCTGCTAATAACACAGGTTCAGCAGTGAAGAGAAAGGAAGACATGCACAAGATGGCAGATGCGAACAAGGCTTTCTCTCACTACAGATTCTGATCACACCGTTAAGGGTGCTATTGACAGAAACAGCTGGAAAGTAGTTAGGAGGAAAAATTCTTGGCTAACGCAAAACAAAGAGAATATCCTCTGGAGAGAACCAGAAACATCGGTATTATGGCGCATATTGATGCCGGAAAGACGACTCTGACCGAGCGTATCCTGTTCTACACAGGTGTTAACTATAAGATCGGAGAGACGCATGACGGTACCGCGACCATGGACTGGATGGCTCAGGAGCAGGAGAGAGGCATAACCATAACATCGGCTGCTACCACCTGCCACTGGACTCTTGAGGAAAATGCAAAACCGAAGCCGGGTGCAGAGGAGCACAGGATAAATATCATAGATACTCCCGGACACGTTGATTTCACGGTCGAGGTCGAGAGATCTCTGCGCGTACTTGACGGTGCAGTCGGAGTCTTCTCTGCAAAGGAAGGTGTTGAACCCCAGTCTGAGAACGTATGGCGTCAGGCTGACGGCTTCCATGTACCGAGACTTGCCTTTATCAATAAGATGGATACGATAGGCGCGGATTACTATAATGCATGCCAGACTATTCATGACAGGCTCGGAAAAAATACTATACTTATGAATATCCCCATAGGAAAGGAAGATACCTTTGCGGGGATAATCGATCTTCTGGAGATGAAGGCTTATTACTATGATGATAAGCAGGGCACAGAGGTCGAGATCAAGGATATACCTGATGATATGAAGGACGAAGCTGAGGAGAAGCATCAGGAGACTCTGGAAGCGATCTGTGAGCTGGATGAGGATCTCATGGAGCAGTACCTTGAGGATAAGGTACCTTCGATCGATGATCTGAAAAAGGCCCTCAGAAAGGCGACCATAGAAGGTGATGCCATACCCTGTTTTGCAGGCTCGGCCTATCGTAACAAGGGCGTACAGAAGCTTCTTGACGGTGTCATAGAGTATCTGCCCGCTCCTACGGATGTTCCGGATGCAGAGGGCACAGACCTTGACGGCAATCCAATAACGGTTCCTTCAAGCGACGAGGCTCCTTTCGCAGGTCTTGCCTTCAAGATCATGACAGATCCTTTTGTCGGAAAGCTTGCTTACTTCAGGGTATATTCAGGCACACTGAAGTCGGGCTCTTATATCCTTAATTCAACAAAGAACAAGAAGGAGCGTGTAGGACGTATACTTCAGATGCACGCAAATAAGAGAACAGAGCTGGATGAGGTATTTTCGGGCGATATAGCCGCTGCTGTAGGCTTCAAGTTTACAGCAACAGGTGATACGATCTGTGACGACCAGCATCCTGTTATCCTTGAGTCCATGGAATTCCCTGATCCTGTTATAGAGCTCGCGATCGAGCCCAAGACAAAGGCAGGTCAGGACAAGCTGGGTCAGGCCCTTGCAAAGCTTGCAGAGGAGGATCCTACATTCAAGGCTCATACCAATGAGGAGACCGGACAGACGATCATAGCAGGAATGGGTGAGCTCCACCTGGAGATCATAGTAGACAGACTGCTCCGCGAGTTCAATGTGGAAGCGAATGTCGGTGCGCCTCAGGTTGCATACAAGGAGGCGATCACCAAGCCCTGCGATATCGAAGCCAAGTATATCAAGCAGTCCGGCGGACGTGGTCAGTATGGACATTGTAAAGTTAAATTTGAGCCCATGGACGCCAATGGCGAGGAGCTTTTCAAATTCGAGTCACAGGTTGTCGGCGGCGCCATCCCCAAGGAATATATTCCTGCTATCGGGGAAGGTATCGAGGAAGCGATGAAGACAGGTACTCTCGGCGGCTTCCCGGTGGTCGGCGTACATGCCGTGGTCTATGACGGTTCCTACCATGAGGTTGACTCATCTGAGATGGCATTCCATATCTCAGGTTCCATGGCCATGAAAGACGCTATGCAGAAGGGCGGAGCAGTCCTTCTTGAGCCTATCATGAAGGTAGACGTTACAATGCCTGAGGACTACATGGGTGATGTTATAGGTGACCGGGACGCAAGACGCGGACGTGTAGAGGGCAGGGAGGATATCGGAGGCGGAAAAATGGTACGTGCGCTGGTTCCCCTTGCTGAGATGTTCGGATACGCTACAGACCTTCGTTCTAGAACACAGGGACGTG